>JAGRBY010000157.1 GCA_020433835.1 Anaerolineae bacterium
CCGATATGTTACGCTTTTTGACAACTTAAAGCCGTCACTTGATATCACTCAGTCACTGTGGGTGTCTGCATGATATTGGAAAGTTTGTTATTGCGTGGGTTTTAGTGAGGGTTTAGTCTGTTCCGGCCAAGAATAGGGCTAAACCCCTATCATGTTGACGATAACTGTTTACACAGTCAGTCACCTTTTACCCTCCCTTCTATAACATCTAAATACAGGGTGAAATAGATCACCACTATCCCGGCCATTTAAGAGGAGTCAGGTAGTCTCAGTTGAGACGACACCGGGAACAAAAATAGACGTGTAGGACAAACTTAAGTTTGTCCTACACGTCTATTTACAGAGGAGAGAAAATGGCAACTCACAGCGTATCGTTTCCGGCTGCTCAGCCTGATAACTTCCCATTTGATTATCCTGATGAATTTGTCCCCCTCTCGCAAGAAGCTGAAAAGTTAATTCGAACGATGTTCGACAGCCACGCTCGCTTGGAGGTTGTTCGGGAGTTGGGCGGTGGTTTTACGCAAACCCGCGTATTGGTGGTGCGGCCCTGGCATAGCAACGGCACATCCGACTTACCGCTGGTGATTAAGGTTGGCCCGGCCTGGCTCATCCGCCGCGAAGTAGTAGGCTTTCAAGATTATGTTCGCCATAAACTGGCCGGCCGGGTCGAGCTGGTCAATACAGCCTTAAACGAAGTTTGGGGTGGGGTGAGTTATCATCTGGCGGGTGATGGTCAGTTCAAATATGAGAGTCTGGCTTACTTTTGCCGCTCTACCGACATAAACATTGTGGCTGAACTGTTGACCAGCCGGCTGTTCAAACGGCTGGGAACCTTGTGGCAGGGGGCCACAGTCGTAACCAAACCGTATTTGGCCGCCAAGTATGATCGCTGGTTACCGGTACATGTGGTTATTGCTCCCGATATTGTGCCTCCTGGCGTGACGCCCCGACGCATTACCCCCCACCAGTTGAGCACCAACGACCTTGATCCGGGAAGCTGGGTTCGCGTAGAAGGGTTTGCGGTGGTTGAAGTTGATACGGCTGGTGATACATTTCAGGTTTCACTCGATGTACCGCAGGACATCGAAGTACAGCAATCTCATCGGCTGCGTTTACAACCGGTTGATGATTTGACGGCCTTCCCGGTTGGTCACCTTGTTCCCGTAGTGGAAGGGCGTGTGGTTCAGACCCGTTGTAAACGTTTACAACGCGAAGTTGATGCTATCTTTAGCGCAGGGTTCTCGGTAAAAGCAACGCCCGAAGCGCTCCTGTTGTCGGATGGACGCCGACTGCCCCACCCCTTGCGGCATCTGGAAAGCCTCCTAACAGAGTGGCCGGCTATCAAGACTGCCTCTCTGCACGGCGACTGCCATCTGGAGAATGTTCTGGTTGATCCGGAGACTCGTGATGTGACTCTGATCGATTTTGCCAACGCCGAAACGGAACATGCGCTGCACGATTTGCTTCTTTTGGAACTCAGTGTGGTCACCAATCTGCTTTCGGAGGCCCTGGTTGAGGCCGGTGAAACTCCGGAGATTATTACCTCACTTTTTTATGGGCGCTTACATTATGCCGCGACGGTCGATGCCACCTTATTCGATCCGCCTCAACTGTTGCAGCCGGCTTTGAAAAAGATCTATGTTATCCTGGCCGCTATTCGACAGACCGCGCGGAGCTACCTGGCTACGGCTGATCAGTGGGCCGAATATTACCAAGGATTGGCGTTATATTGTATTGGTGCGCTGAAATTCAAAAATCTGGCTAAACTGCCGAGTGCCCCCTATCCCAAACAGCTCTTACTGCTGGGGGCCGGTATGGCCGTTGCCTTATGGCAGCACCCGGAAGCACAACCTGCCCCGGTCGAGTCGATAGTAAGGCTCAGGCACCTTCTACAACAAACGCTAGAAGACTCGATTAGGCTTGATGTCAGCCAGGAGACCGTGGCTGTGTCTAACAGCCTTACTTTGCGCAATCCGCTGGCTCGGCTGGCCGATTTACTCGATCCCTGGCTGGGTGATCATTTCGCTGCTGTCTACGGTCGGTCGACCCCCGGTGAATTACCCTTAAACATCGAGACAATTCAGGCCAAACTGAATAACGTTGGGCGGCCCGACTACCTTGTCCACGACCTTTTGCGGCTGGAGACCGATTTTGTGGCCGCTGTCTTGTCTCAGGCCGTGGCCGAGGTCGACCAACCGTTGGCTAACCTCCATTTCCCTTTCTACGAACGGCTGCATCGGGCTGTAAGGGGTGATGATGACCAGTTTGCGCCGCCTAAGGCTTTATCACCCCCTATGCGCGAAGCCTACATCTGCTTGGCTGCAATTCGGAGGGTAGCCGCTCACCATCTAACCACTGATGAGGCCTGGCGCAATTATTACCAGGGCTTAACGCTCTATCTGTTGGGGCTGGCGCAGATCGCAGCGCTGAGCCGGCGGCCGGCGGCCCATAGCGTACAACAAACCGCCTTTTTTGTAGCGGCCATTACGGTTGATCTCTGGCAGCAGCCCCATAATCGATCCTCTCCGCCCATGCCCTACCAGGGGTTGCAGGCTTTTCAAATGAAAGATGCCCCCTTTTTTTACGGTCGGGAGCAATTTGTTGAGAAATTGGCCGATAAGGTACATCAATCGCATCTGGTCGCGGTTACAGGGCCGTCGGGTAGTGGTAAATCCTCGTTGGTTATGGCCGGGTTGGGGGCGCATCTGGCTCGGCAAGGTAGCTGGTTGACCATTGTCTTTCGGCCCGGCAGTACGCCTTTTCAGGAATTGATTAAAGCGATGGCCCCCTTCCTGGTCGTTCCAAACGACGATTTAGGTATTCATCGCCTCGCCGTTGCCCTGCAAGAAGGTACTGTAACCCCCGTCGAACTTATAACCCAACATCTCGACCAGCAGCACAATACCAAGCATTTACTCCTCGTCATCGATCAATTTGAGGAACTGTATACACTTTGTACCGATGCAGACATCCGCACGCAATTTATCGACATTATCCTGGCTTTGCTCGGCAACGCGCCGCCAGCCAACGGTCGGAAAAGGGTGCTCTCTCCATCTCCGATCTCTAGCTTTCATCTCTTGATCATTCTTCGCGCCGACTTTATGGGTAAAGCGTTAACCCATCGAGCGTTGGCCGATACCCTGCAAACGGTCTCGGTGGAACTGGTGGGGGCCATGGCCCGCTCTGATCTGGAGCGGGCCATTGAGCAGCCGGCTGAAAAATTGGGTGTATCTTTTGAAGTTGGGCTTGTTGAGCGCATTCTTGACGATACAGGCGATAAGCCGGGCCGCCTGCCGCTGCTGGAATTTGCATTGACCTTATTGTGGCAGCGGCAGGCTAAGGGTTGGATAACCTGGGATGCCTATGAGTCGATTGGTCGGGTCGAGGGTGCCGTAACCCACTATGCCGATTTGGTCTATGAGACTCTGTCACCGACCGAGCAGCATCAAGCCCGGCGTATTTTCACGCAGTTGGTTCATCCGGGGGCCGGTATTGAGGATACACGGCGCGTAGCCACCCAAATCGAATTGGCCGACAGTTGGTCTTTGGTCCAAAAATTAGCTGACAGTCGCCTGATTGTCACCAATCGCAATGCCAGTGGGGTTGACATTGCTGAGATAGTTCACGAGGCTTTGATCCACAGTTGGGTGCGGCTAGACCACTGGATGGAGGCTGATCGCACTTTTCGGGCCTGGCAGGAGCGGCTGCGTGTAGCCCTGGGCCAGTGGCTTGCCGCCGGGTGGGATGAAGGCAGCTTACTGCGCGGCACACCTTTGGCCGAAGCGGAAAACTGGTTGGAACAGCGATCAGACGACTTGAGCCGACCCGAGCGCGATTTCGTTTGGCGCAGTATCACACTCCGTGAGCAGGAGCAAGCTGCTGAGGCAGCCGAACAGCGGCGTCAACTGGCTCAGGCCCAGGCTTTGGCCGAAGAGCAGCGCCAGCGGGCCGAAGCTGAACGTCTACGTGCCACAGAACAGGCGCAGGCTACAACTAAGCTGCGTCGGCTTGCCTGGGTGTTAGGGGTAGCCCTGCTGTTATTCTTGCTGGCACTTATAGCGGCTGCTGTCTTTAATCGAAATGCTCGCGTGTTTGAACAAGCGGCCTGGGATGCCGAGGGTCGGCAGGCTACAGCCGAGTTTTTGGCCGGTGTTGCCGAACAGCGCCAGTCCACGGCTGAAGCCGCGGCCCACCTGGCTGAAACGGCCCAGGCTCAAGCGGTTGCGGCTGAGGGTGTGGCTGTATCGGCCCGCCAAAATGCTGAAAGCGACCGCGATACGGCGTTTGTGGCTGAACAGACCGCCGTGGCCGCACGCAGCACCGCCCAAAATTATCAGACCTTGGCCGAACAAGGCGAAGCGGCTGCTCAGGCTGCTCGGCAAACCGCCGTGGCGGATGAAGCTATTGCCCGCACGGCGGAACAGTTGGCGGCCCAGGCGCAGGCCACGGCCCAGGCCGGCCAAGCCACGGCTGAAGCCAATCGAGCCACGGCCCAGGCCCGCCGCATAGAGGCTGAGACGGCGATGCAAGAAGCCCAGGAAGCGTTGGCTGCGGCGGAAATCGCCCGGCAGGCCGCCGAAGCCGCTAAACAAGCCGCCGAACAAGCGGCTGCGGAGGCCAAACGGGAGAAGAGGCAGGCTGAAGAGGCGGCCAAAAGTGCTGATGCCACCCGCATTGCGGCCGAGGGATTACGGGAAGACGCTGAGGCTGATTTGCTTAGAACCCGTCAACTGGCAGCGATTATCGATAATACCCAGACTTGTGCGGTTGATGATGATCCCATCGTTGATGCGCGCCCCGGCGCATTAGCCTACGATGGTGAGCATATTTGGGTTGCCAATCAGTCTACCAAAGAGGTTAAAAAATTTGCAGCCGCGGATTGTGAACTTAAGGGTAGTTTTTTAACCGGTGCCGACGGCTTTCCCGTCGATATTACGTACAAGGCAGGGTTTATTTGGATACTCACCTCAAAAAATAAACTGTACAAAGTCAATCCGGAAAGCGTCCTTGCTTCCGGTCTTCCACTTCAGGTCGGCCCTCTTGATGATGATAGTAATCCGTTAGCGCTGCTTCACGACGGCAGCGCCGTTTGGGTAACATCGAATAATCTTAATGGAAACCAAAATACACTTCGAAAGGTTAATCCCGAGACCGGAGACAGTGAAACTTTCGATACCGGAAAAAGGCCTTCTGCGCTGGCTTATGATGGGCGCTACATTTGGGTGACCCATGAAAATGATAACACCGTCTCCCAATTTGAGGCCAGTACCGGCGACTTAAAGGGTACATTTCCAACGGGCGGTAAACCTGTTTGGATTACGTATGCGGATGGTTATCTGTGGGTAGCAAACTTCTCCTCCGATACGGTGACCCGGTTTCCTCCCTCTGACGGGCGCGACCAAAAAATTTTCAATACCGGATCGGGGCCGGTGGCTTTAGCTTTTGACGGTTTTACGATGTGGGCGGCTAACCAAAATGATAATACCATTACAGAGCTTACCGGCAGTAATGACTCTCGTACGCTGGAGATAGCATCGGGCCAAGAACCCAAAGCGATGCTATTTGATGGGGTTAATATGTGGGTAGCGGCCCAATTTGATGACGCGGTAAAAAAAATACTGATTAGCCTACGCCCCGTTGGCCAGAAACCGGTCGATTTAGTGGCTGAGGGAGATTATTTGTGGACAGCCAACAACCAGGACAAGACCCTCAGCAAAATTCCCATGGTCAACAACAACTTGGGGCAAACGTTTACGGTTAAAGATCACCCTGTAGCGCTTGCTGCGGCCGGTAACCATATTTGGGTGGCACACGGAGACAGCGCCTTTGTGTCGAAAGTTCTCAGCAGTAACGGGGCAAGCGTAGGAACCTTTTCGACCGGTGGGCATCGAGCCGGCGCTTTGGCTTTTGACGGATCGCAAATTTGGGTGATTACAAAAGAAAGTGATGCGGTTGTTCGACTGCGTGAGTCCGACGGAAAAGTTTTGGGTGTTACCAAGGTAGGCGAAGCGTTGGTTGATATTGTGTATGATGGCAGCAATGTCTGGGTCGCCGACTTTACGGGTAAGTCATTAAGAAAACTGAACAGTAATGGCGTGGCTACGGATAGGTATAGTGTGGGGGGAGAACCTGCCACATTTGTTTACGACGATACCTACTTCTGGGTCGCCTACGAATTTATCAGCCTTCCTAGCTTTGAAGTTAGACTACAAAAGATCCGGGCCTCTGATGGGATGATTGTTAAAACCATCGCTACTATCGCTGACTCTGGAACACCACATATTGCTTATGATGGTGAGTTTATTTGGTTAGCGACTCAAACAGACACCAACGACTCTTTTAGTAAAGTTATTAAAGTGGAGGTCGCAAATCCGGACCATCAAACCACGGTACAAGGCTGCACGATGCCGAGTGATTTATCGCCAACTAACAATGGGGTTTGGTTAGCTTGCGCGGCAGATAACGTGGTCAGGAAGATAGGGAACAACCGCAGTTTCTTAGAAAACTCAGCCGTTGAACCGATCAAGCTGTTTGACCCGGTTAACTCACTTTACTTACCCATAATAATGAATGAGGAGTGAGTTATAGCGTAACACGGTCTTGGCGTACGGAGTTGATATACCCACATTATCAATGAATTTCATTGTCTGATGGGTGGCCCAACGCACATCATTTTGAAACAATTTAACAACCTACGGGAGAGAAAAGAAATGAACAAGGTGAAATATTTTTTGCGGCTGTTTCTTTCAGTCAGCGGATTAGCCACGCTAATAGCGCTATTTACATTTATGCTGTTTCGTTTATTCATGATAGTGCCTGATCCGGCTTTGGGGGTGAGCCTGTCGCCATCCAATCCCAATGCGCAAGCCAATCCCTGGCCTGTTCACCTCTATGCTATTCCAGGTGATGCTACCACGTTGATTATGGCCGTTGATAACGTTACCAGTAGTTGCCAGGGGGATATCGAGTTTATCGCCGGGTACGAAGGTTCATCTTCGCCGACGAAAGGAAAAAAAGATCCTAACACGGATGGTCGCTATGTGGCTATTGATCCGGATTTTTTCCCGGATTGCGGTAATACGATCTGCACCTCGGTTGAACGGGGTACCTTATTTGTGAAATGCACAGACCCTGAATTAGAGAGCCTGACGTTTAATTTTAGACGTTTTTACGCGCCCCATGACGATGATGTGGATGTTATTTCTGAGGACAGTCAAGCGGTGTTGCAACTGTTTGACTCGAGCTTGGACGTTGGTCAATATGTGATAGTAATGCCGACCAACATTCCCCATGCTGCGCCCCGTACGGTGAATTTTGTAGGCGAACCGGTTACTTTTCGGGCATCCGGTGGGCTGGATGTAAGTGATGATTCCATGAATTTAACCTTGCGCTATTCCAGTAACATTTTGGGGCAAGTCAACCCCTTAACGTTACAGATTTTTCAGTGGAAAGAAGCCGGTTGGCGCAGCGTCGGCCAGCAGAACAATTTCCCCGGCGTCGATCCGCGTGTGACAAAATCGGTTAAAGAATTTACCACCTATGTGTTAGGCAGCACGCCCTTGTGGTGCGATAGTTTTAACAGCGCCGAAGGATTAGATGGGAGTCAGGTCAACAACATTACCCAATTGACAAGCAGCGGTAAGCTCGAACTCGAGTTCACCTCCCCACCTAGTGGTTACGCCATCAGCACCCCGTATACGCCTACTTTGCCGATTGAGTCTTGGCAGACTATTTCTTACACCGCTAACATTCCAGCCGGAACAAACCTGACCGTTAGCATCCTTGACAGTGACACTACGCCGCTTATGACCAACGTAAATTCAGGGGCCGACCTGACGAATCTGGCCGATCCAACTCCGCCCAGCCTTCGTTTGCGGGTTGATATGACGACGACATCCAACGAATCACCCGAACTGTTGGAGTGGTGTCTGCTGGCCGGGCCGAAGAAAAACGGCATCTATACCCCTATTGTTATCAAATAACGGGGCTTATTTATAGATTTGTTGGTAAGTGTTCAATCTGACTTCATCAATCTAAACAACACTTCATAAGCGAGAGAGATAAATATCATGAAACACGTATTATGCAATACCCTTTTACTAACGCTATTGATAGGCTTCGGTTGGTGCGTCACGCCCGCTTGGGCCGACGATCCGATTAATCTTTCCGCAGAAGCCGTGTGGATCGGCGAACAGGACAAGACGTATAGTGTGGCCTGGGGGGATATGGACGGAGACGGTTACCTTGATCTGGCTGTGGGTAACGCAGGCAGCGATAATCGAGGCGGTCCTAACCGCGTGTATCGTAACACAAACGGTTTACTGGAGACAACCCCGGTTTGGACATCGACCAGCGAATACCTTACCTACAGTGTCGTCTGGGGCGATGTCGATCAGGATGGTGATCTTGATCTTGCCGTAGGTAATAACAATATTGGGGGTGCTCCCAACGAACTCTATCTTAATGATAATGGTTTGTTGCAGTCAACCGCTGTTTGGACGACCGAGAACGACTCGACCTTTAGCGTCGCTTGGGGTGATATGAATGGCGACGGTTATCTTGATTTAGCTGTGGGTAACTATTTTGAAGAAAACAAGGTCTATCTGAATAACCAGAATGGTGGATTATCATCAACGCCAGTTTGGACATCGCTGGATGATGATGGCACACGGAGTGTCGCCTGGGGTGATGTTGATGGCGATGGCGACCTGGATTTGGCAGTTGGTAATGATGGACCCGAAAACGTTGATAAAATTTATCTCAATGAAAACGGTATTTTACAGACGGATGCCGATAATCCTTGGACCTCTGAAGATACAGACGGTACGTATAGCGTGGCTTGGGGCGATGTTGATGGCGATGGACGCCTCGAATTGGCTACCGGTAATTCACTTCTCAGTGCCGCAGGGCAAGTAAATAGGGTCTACTTTTTTAATACCGAAACCGGTCTGCAAACAGAGGATGTTTGGCAATCTGTAGATAAAAAAATAACCTACAGTTTAGCCTGGGGCGATGCCGATGGTGATGGCGACCTGGATTTGGCGGCAGGTAACGGTAATGTTGTTGAAAGTGGTGAGCAAAATGCAATTTACCTGAACGATGCTGGAACGCTGCAACCCAGCCCCACCTTTTTCTCCGATGATACGGACTCAACCTTTAGCGTAGCCTGGGGCGATATGGATGCGGACGGTGATCTCGATTTAGCTGCTGGTAATAACTTATTTAGCGGCTCGAAAATCTATGCCAACCATGAGCCGCTGCTACAGACCACAGCAGCCCAATCTCTAAATACAAAAAATGCGCGGAGTATGGTTTGGGGCGATATGGATCGTGATGGCGAATTGGATTTAGCGGTTGGCAATATTGGGGGTGGGTTTGGAACTCAGGATCAAGTTTATCTTAATCAACAGGGCTTTCTAAACCTTGAGTGGGTGTCCGATGAAAAGGATATAACTAGCAGTATGGCCTGGGGCGATGTAGATGGCGATGGCGATCTTGATTTGGCTGTGGGTAAAGGTTATTTAGGTATATTTCCGGATGCTGCCAATAAGGTCTATCGAAATAACGACGGACAGTTAGACATTACGCCGATGTGGCGCGAAGGTGATAGTGATGGCATTGATAGTAATACCTACAGCCTGGCTTGGGGGGATATGGATGGCGATGGCGATTTGGATTTGGCCGTCGGCAATAATGAAGCTGCTAATAAGGTCTACTTAAATGATGGGGAAACTCTAAAAGAAAACGCAGACTGGATTTCTTATGACGAGGACATTACTTATAGTGTCGCCTGGGGTGATGTGGATAACGATGGTGATCTCGATTTAGCCGTAGGCAATGGCTCAGTGAGCTTCCGCCCCGGTGACGAATATGGCGCGTTCAATCGGCTTTATATCAATGAAGGCGGTATGCTGGAACAAACCACCGCCAGTTGGGTTTCTGACGAACATGACATGACGTATAGTGTCGCCTGGGGCGATATGAATGGCGATGGTTACCTCGATTTGGCGGTGGGCAACCTTGAGAATCCAAACCGGGTTTATCTCAATAACCAGGGCCAGCTGGAAACAACCGCCTCGTGGATATCCACAGACACCGATTTTAGTCAAAGCGTAGCCTGGGGTGATGTCGATGGCGATGGCGATTTGGATTTGGCCGTCGGCAATAATGATGATCCCAATAAAATTCATCTCAATCAAAATGGTGTACTTCAGACAAATGCGGTTTGGAAAGCCGCAGTGACCGATTCAACCGATACTGTCGCCTGGGGCGATGTTGATCATGATGGCGATCTTGATTTGGCTGTAGGTAATCAACAGGGTGACAGCGAAATCTACCTTAATCCCCGGCGTACACCTGTTTCCGGCTTCGACAATCCCGCTCACCTCACCCTTGACCGCCCCGGTCTCACCGATGATGCGGCTTTTTTCTCGACGCCACATATCATCAAATCTGCTGATATCCCCATTGCTTATACGTTATTTGACCAGGAAGATGACCCTGTCTTAAAAATATTCCCCGAATATTCGCTCAATAGTGGCGGCGAATGGTTCCCCGCCTCGCCGGGAGCCGGGGGCGACGGCGTAACCAATCTGGCCGCTTCGGCTTGGCCTACAGGGACAACCCATACATTTATGTGGGATGCTGCGTCTGATGTCATTAAAAATGACAATGTCGTTTTTCGTATTCGGGCGCAATCTTCTCACAACCATGGACCCATTCTCTGGTCGGCTTTGGCTTCACAATCCTTCTCCTTTCGGGTTGAGTCAGCCCCCTGGTTTGTGAAAGTCGTTGACGAGGCCGGTCAAGCGGTAGCCGATGCGCATGTTTACCAGGCCGGACAGTTACTCACCGATAGTAACAACGGCGTAACCGACCCGGCCGGGCTACTGCGCTTAAACAATCCTGTCGCGGGTCAGTCCCTTGTTGCCCTGGCCCCGGTAAGAGAACAGTCAACCATTCGCGAGATCCACGAGAACTGGGCCTATCGCGTTTATCTGACCAATATGAATCTGGACCCGGACGGTCTGCCGCAGCCGGAGTTTATTGGTGAACCGGGCCAACAGTTACTCACCGTTCGCACGAAGGATCCGTTAGTCTTGTTCAACCTTGTGGTCTCCATCGAGTGGGATGCGGATGAGACGTACGTCGAAACCATCAAATCAGCCTTTCAACGCGCTTCTGGTTATCTGTATGATGTTACCGATGGGCAGATGGCCTTTGGTCAGGTCACTATCTATGACAAGGCAGAACATTGGGCCGATGCCGATTATCAAATCTCGACCAAGAACACGGTTCGACCCTATGCCTTCTGGGGTGGCATCACCTCCGATGATACGGCTCACGCTATCCGGGTAGGCCGTTTCTGGGATGGTGGTTCGGGCAACGCTGGGAGTTGGGACGAGCCTGATGGCTATCGAACGCTAATCCACGAGTTTGGACATTACGCTCTGAATCTCTATGACGAATACAAATACCTGGAGTTCGAGGATGGCCGTTTTAAAGAGGAAAAAGGGGCAGCCTGTACGAGCGACATCATTCGTACTAACACCACTGACGCTACCAACGCCAGCATCATGTTTTGGCAATATAACGCCAGCGAATTGGCTGACGTATCGCGCTGGAATGAAGATTGTCAACTAACCGAACAAGCCCGACACACGGGCGGCCAGGCCGACTGGCAAACGGTGGTCGAGTACTACCCCGAATTAAGCCGACCGGATGAACGAGGCGGCAAGATGGCCGGACCGGAACGCTTTCCAAGCGAGCTTTTGCCGTTTCCCGAAGTGTTCGATTTGACAACCAACAATTCGCAAGGACTGGCCCGAGAATTGACGGTACTGGAACCCGGCTTTAGTGACGAGCCGGTCCATAACGCCCTGGTGGCGCTGTACACAACGCCGCAGTCCTACACCATAGCCATCGACCAGGGGTTGACCGATGAGGCCGGCAAAATCACGGTCTACGGAGCGGCTGACGGGGACGGTATCCGAGTTGCCACCTTCGATGGGGCTATGGCCGGGGCGCTCACTGTAGACGCCAGAACGAGCTACACCTTACGGTTAAGTTCGCTGGAGATCACCAGCTTGGCTGCCCGGGCAGCGAATGAAGTTCCCTACCTGAGTATGACCCCCCAAAGCGATGGCACCAGCCTCTATCTGGAAGTAGCCGGCCTCAACCAGGCCAGCCTGCCCCTGAATGCCTCGGTTGTTCCGGCCAAAGGCGGTGGCCCTCCCCAATCGACCGTTTTAGCTTACAGTTCGGCCGAAGATGCCTATGTGGGCACGACCAGTCTGGAGGGTGTCGGGTTGGGTACCGGTCGGGCGCAAGTAACCGGCAACGGTTTGACGCAGGGCGGTCTAACCACCGATTACAACTTGCAGTACGTAGAGGTGCTCACCGACAGCACCCTTTACTCGGAAGACGGCAACTTTGCCCTGGAACTGGCTCCCCACAGCCTGCCCGACGACGCCGATCAATACGCCACCGTTTTACCGACCGGCTACGTGCCGGGACCGCTGCCGGCGGGCAAGGCCGTCATCGGCAGCGCCTATGAAGTGCGACTGTCTGGAGCCGTAAACGTTTTTGAAAAAGAAGGTGAAGTGCGGCTGCACTACCACCCCGAAGTGATGGGCGAGTTTGAGGATATCGCTATCTACATCTGGGATCCGGTGCAGGAGCAGTGGCAGCTCTTGGGGGGTGAGGTCAATGAGGTAGACAATGCCTGGTCGGTGGTGGTTGAAAGGCCGGGGATTTATGCTTTGATGGGCGTTGGTAGTGGCCAGGCACTGGGAGCAGGAGAGGTTTATCTGCCCTTAATCATCAAATAATGCTTTTTATATGTCAATACCTTCGCCAGTTAAAAAGTGTTAATAGAGCCAATTTGAGCGATCTGGGCGAAGATACGGTCAACAAAAATCG
>JAGRBY010000158.1 GCA_020433835.1 Anaerolineae bacterium
AACGCCGCTACGACGTGACCCACGGTATCTTTCTCGATCCGATCTTCAAAGGGCAGTACCCTGAGGCACTGATAGAGTGGATCGGCCCCCACGCGCCCAAGGCCCACGACGGCGATATGGCGCTGATCAATCAGCCTATCGACTTTTTGGGCGTGAACTATTATATGACCTTTGTGGTTCGCTTTGATTGTCGCGGTGGCCTGTTAAAGATGGCCATGGATTTCGCTTCTGCCCAAAACTGGGGCCACACGGCCATGGGCTGGGGCATCAATCCCCCCGGACTGATGGCCACGTTGCTCAATCTCAAAGACAACTACGGTAACCCCAACATCTACATCACCGAAAACGGCTGCGCCCTCGATGACATTCCTGACGCCGACGGCTTTGTGGCCGATGTCGGGCGCATCAACTATTTGCGGGCGCACCTGCTGGCCGCCTACGAGGCTATCCAGGCCGGGGTCAATCTCAGAGGCTATTATGTGTGGAGCTTGATGGACAACTTCGAGTGGGCGCATGGTCTGTCGAAGCGGTTCGGTCTGGTGCGGGTTGAGTTCGATACCGGTCGGCGCATCCCCAAGCAGAGCGCGCATTGGTACGGCAAGGTGATTGCTCGAAATGGGGTTTATGAGTAGCGCGGGCGGCGGTATTTGCCTCTTGTATTTCTCGCAGCCGCTTCAGCGATTGATGGACCGGCACTGAAGCGGCTGCTTTTATTCCCCATTATCCGGCGGTTACATCCCTTCTATCCTATTTCAACCGCTGCGTATCATTTCAGCCCCGTGTGTATGCCTTGCCACACCCTATTTACATCCCTTTATCATAACCGTGAAGATTTGTAGAGATCAATAGAGGATTGGTGAAGGTTAAAAGAGGGGTATGCGAGTATCATAAGGATACACCCACAGCTAGTCAGCGTCTTGCTCTCTTTCTACACCAGCCACATACCCAAACTGCAACGTATAAAAATAGAACTTCCCCAATTTCACGGCCGATACCGGCTCACCCAGGTTTCGTGGAGTGGGCAGCGTCGAACATAAAGCGTGTAGGACTTATGTAGTTGACGATCAGCCCTCCCTAAATCCCTCCCAGAGGGAGGGACTTGCCCTGTTCTCCCCCTGTGGGGGAATTAGAGAGGGGCTAAACAGGCCAACTGCGTAACTTCTAACGTGATGCGTACAAAGAAATCACGATTTATGGCTTACATGCCTAGCAAACCCCTGAGTCTGACAGGGTTTTGTCACTTACTTGCGCAGCATGGACATCGATTTAGGGATACTATAGAACAAACAATAAATCACTTTCGCACCAACAGGAATGGAGATGAGGCAATTGGCCTAAGAAATCTTCTTATCTCCTCATCTCCATCCTCCCATCTCCTCCAGATTGCTCACGTTATTTAATGCTAATCTAAATCATTGTCACCGGCTTTTTGAGTAAGTGTTACTAAGTTAGGAGAGAAAATCATGCCCCATCAAAGTGGCGAGGTAAACGATGTTTTTGCGCCCCGTTCTCAGTTTTATGAAGGACCGTATGGTCGGATGTTTCGGAACTTGCCGCCGCATGTGCCGGCCGGCGGTGACGCTGAACTAAGAGATATAGCCGAAACGATGGTGGAGAGTCCCGCTGAGGCAGAAGATAAAGTCAGGGATAACGACGCCATTCCCTCCGGCTACATCTATTTTGGGCAGTTTGTAGCCCACGACATTACGTTTGATCCCACCTCTAGCTTACAGCGTCGCAATGATCCTGATAAACTCTACAATTTCCGTACACCGCGATTTGACCTGGATAGTTTGTATGGCGGCGGGCCGAAAGTTTCGCCCTATATGTTTGATCGTAAACAATATGTTACCCGTGACGGCACAACGTGCACGATGCTTATTGGCCATGGCAACAATGAGCGTGAGGCTGATTTGCCTCGAAATCATCAAGAAAGAGCCTTGATTGGTGACATGCGCAACGATGAAAATGTTATCGTTTCGCAGATTCATCTAACTTTCCTCAAATTTCATAACCGGGTAGTACGAGAGCTGTTTGAACGTAAGAACGCCCTTGATACGAACCTGTTTGCCGAAGCCCAGCGGATTGTGCGGTGGCATTATCAATGGGTGGTTGTCCACGATTTCTTAAGAAGGGTTGTTGGCCAAGAAACGTACGACAGGGTTCTGCCTGATGCCATAGGCGATGCAGGCAAGCCGCGTCTCCGTTTTTATAAATGGAAGAGTCAACCCTATATCCCCGTTGAATTTTCAGTGGCTGCTTTTCGTTTTGGGCATACGATGCTGCGGCCCGACTACGCCTTAAGCGATCCTTTGGAAGAAAAAAGAGAACACGAGAACAAGAGTAGGAAGATTCCTCTCTTTAGACCGATGCCCGGCATCCATATTCTCACTCCCGATGACCTAAGTGGGTTTCGGCGGTTGGAGAAACATTGGACCATTCAATGGAATCGATTTCTGGAAGATCCCGATCCCGCCACCTCTAGCCCGGTGCAGTTGAGTCGCCGGATAGATAGTAAGCTTTCGTCTCACCTTGTGTTTCTGCCGTTTGTCGCCAAAAGGGATCAGGATGAAGTTATCCAACAGAAAATCCCGTCAGAACGCTCGCGGGCCTCTCTGGCCGTGCGAAACTTGACCCGTGGCTGGCAGATGGAGCTGCCTTCCGGGCAGGCTGTCGCCCGAGCTATGTGTCAGCCTATTCCCGATGCCCTTCACCCAGCTAAGGATGATCCCCTCTGGTATTTTATCCTGAAAGAGGCCGGATTACCGGAAGAATTGGGCGGGCCGGGTGGAAAACATCTTGGCCCGGTGGGTGGCACCATTGTCGCCGAAGTTATCCTGGGCCTTCTCGCCAGCGATCCCTTCTCGTACCTTAATATGGAGCCGCTCTGGACACCCAATCAGGAGCGCGTGCTGCGCATAACGGGGAGAGATAATCCGTATGACTTCCAGCTATTCGATATCCTTAAGTACGCTAAGGCACCCATGAATAAGCACGACGTTAGTAAATTTTTTTAATCCAAAGGTGACAGTCACTTTTCCCTGAGATCGCCTGTAAGTGACTGTCACCTAGTTTCTGCCTATCAATAACGCACATTGTTGCTACTGCATCGGAGAAAAGACACCATGAGTCAAAAGCTGTTGGTGATGCTTAATAAACCCCAGGTTGAACAAACGCTTAGAAACTATGATGTAGAGTTCCTGGCCGACTACCCCGATAGTCTCTTGATCCGTTGTTCGGAGACTGGACAACAGGCGCTAGTCGATGCCGGTTTTGAATTGGAACATATGGAACAGCCGGACGCCGGGTACGATGACGATATCGATATCCCGTCGGATGCTGATCAGGTGGCCTACTATGTCATTCAGTTGGTTGGCCCGGCTAAAGGCGCGTGGCTGGATACCATCCGGGCCTACGGGGGCGATATTCTTGAAGGCCTGCCTGGTTATGCTCTGGTCGTGAGTATGCTGCCCGCTCAAGTGCGGTCGCTGCTGGAAAGCGAAAGCTGGGTTGAGAAGGTTGTGGCTTACGGGCCGGCTTATAATGCTGAGGCAAAAATAAATCTCGGCTTACGGGCCGGCTCTACCGCGCCCACCCGGCAGGTGGAAATCTCTTTTTTCAGAGAGACGGACTCAACGGCTCTCGTCGAGAAAATCCGCGAGGCCGGCGGACGTGTTTTCTCCCAAACAGCGCATACCATCGTCGCGGTTGTGCCGGTTTCGCTCCTTAAACAGCTATCTCACCTACCGGATGTGCAAGCCATTTTGCCGCACACCTTTGCGACCCCGCAAAATAATCGCGCCACCGAAATTATGGATGTTCCTCATGATCGAACTTTTTGTTCCATCGTGCTCGATGGCAGCGGGCAGGTGGTGGCTGTCGCCGACACCGGACTTGACACCGGTAACCCGGATGATATTCACCCTGACTTTAGAGGCCGTCTTGTGGGGAATCACATTAAATCTTGGCCGGTTGACCTGGAGATCCTGAAAGACAAGGAAAAATATGTTGAAGGCGACATGATTCTTGACGATGGCCCCGGCGATCCGGCCGGCCACGGAACCCATGTGGCCGGCACAATTTTAGGCAGTGGCGAAGCCGCCGGATGTGACGATGATAAACCGCGCGGCGTTGCCCCTCAAGCCCGACTTTACTTTCAAGCCATCGGCCAGGTAGTTCCCGATTGGAAGAAAAAGGGCGAAATACCTGATGAGCCTGACTATGAGCCGCGCACCTCGCGCCAGGTCTTGTGGAGTATCCGTGATGGCGATGATCTGTACCAATTATTTGAAGAGGCGTATGCCGATGAGGAAGCCGGTGGCGGGGGGGCGCGTATCCATTCCAATTCCTGGAGTAGAAGCGCTCCGTTAGGCGGCTATCCTGAGCTTTCAAGAGCCGTCGACAGATTTATGTGGCATCATCGCGATATGCTCATTCTGTTCGCGGCGGGCAACCATGCCGTAGACGAGGACGGCGACGGAATTATTAACCACGGCAATATCGGGCCGCCGGGTACGGCTAAAAACTGTTTAACGGTTGGTTCTTGTGAAAGCGAGCGTCCTGGCAGTGATCCGCTGCCAATCGATTTTAACACCACCTGGAATGCGTTGCGAAGCCAACACTCGGGCAAGATTATCTATCCTTCGCTCAAACGAACCGATCATCTGTCTGATAGTCGAAATGATATGCACCCTTCATCGGGGCGTGGTTCATCAGTTAGTAGCATGGTTAAGCCGGACGTTGTCGCGCCGGGGACAAATATACTTTCGACACGCTCCCGAATATTTGATCCCAATGTTGAACTTGGCCCGGGCTGGGGTGAGTTTGATGACGATAAGTTGTACTGCTGGTTTGGCGGCACCAGCATGAGTACCGCTCTCGCCGCCGGAACCGCAGCACTGATTCGTCAATATTTGGTGCAAGAGCGCAATCATTTTGAAAAGAATGTCAAACCTTCGGGCGCGTTGATTAAAGCGTTTTTGATTAACGGCGCACAAGAGATGACCGGCGAACTCGATGATGAGCATCCTCAAAGGGCCAACCACATCTATGGCTTTGGTCGGCTTAATCTCGCCGCCTCGCTGGCCGATGGCGCGTTTGATAATATTCATTTTGTGGATGATCCCAATGAGGCTGTGGGGGTAAGAACAAGCCGTATCTATGAAGTGCAAGTGGCCGATCCCGAAAAAGCTTTGCGGGTTACGCTGGTTTGGGCCGACAGACCGAACACTATTTTGTTAAAAGGTAAATCCGGCCCCAATCTGCAGAATAAACTGCTCTTGAGTATGCAAGATGCTGATGGATCTTCTCTAGCCACGGATACACCTGGCAATAACGTGCAGCGTATCGTCATCGAGCAACCCAAAAACAGCTACAGAATTCGGATCGATTGTAAAGTGATCATCGAGTCCTCGCCCACAGCGAGTGGCAACGACTGTCAGGATTTTGCTTTAGTTGTCTCAAACGTCACCCATATCCAACCGGTTGGTGACTCTTAATTTCACACGATTTCATTAAATGTCATTCAAAAGGAGAAAATAATGGCAAACAAAATACTTTTTGTAGCGACATGTATCGAGCTTGATAGCAACGATTGTCCGGATCAAGAGCTTCGAGTCGATCCGTTCAAAGCTTTAATCGATAGCGATGGCCTGGGCGAACGGAAATATACGGAAGGGCAAAATTATATAGAGCTTGATGAAGGCAAGCTCTGGTATTACAAACCGCCTTTCTTCGAAAGCGTTTATGGCCGGGATATCTTTATTGGCCGGGCATCGGTCAGTGATTACAACTTTGTCTTTACCCGTAAGGAAACCGATGACGGCTGGGAGATAGATATGCCGGAAGAAGAGAGCGAGTTGGACAACCTACAGAATACGGGC
The DNA here is from genome assembly GCA_020433835.1 of Anaerolineae bacterium. The sequence goes on from JAGRBY010000158.1 coordinate 5,883, forward strand.
TATGCGCGTTGTCAAAAGTTTTTTGGAACGGTCTTTGAGGAATTAAAAGCACCCGGTCAAGACATGATTACCCTTACCTGGCGGGTTATACCCATTGGGGAATGGGAAGACGACAGCGAATTCAGCCCATCGGGTGGGCATAACTGTTAACCGATATTTGAATACGAGAGGACTTACGCAGAGTGTAGAACAATTTGCTAAATTGTTCCGATGCGTGGGTATACGCGTGGCGCAAATTGGCAATTTATGCTACAAAATCAAGAATTTGCGTAAGTCCTCTATAGTAAACCGCAGTGGCAAGAAAATAGTTAGATGCCCAAAGAAGCCAGCTTCTCACGCGCCCTTATCGTATCGGGGTGATCAGGGCCAAAGTGGGCTTCAAATATGCTCAGGGCCTGTCTATAACCTGATTGGGCCTCGACAAAGAGACCTAAATCCTTAAATACCATCGCCAGATTGTTGATGCTGTGTCCTGTAAGCAAATGATTTGCGCCTAATCCTTTTTGCCTGATAGTTAGGGCTTGCCCTAAGCAGGAGCGCGCTTTTTCTAAATCTCCCTCGGCGTGTAGAACCAATCCCAGGTACGAAAAACTGTCGGCGATGAGGGGGCTATCTGTCCTCAAAACTTTTTGGCGAATGTTTAGCGCTCTTTCCAGGTGTCGTCGGGCTTCATTTAGGTCGCCCTTGGCTTGAAAAAGCAGCCCCAGATACGTAACACAGGTAGCTGTTTGCTGGTGTTCTTTGCCTTCCACATTTTCATGAATGGCTAAGGCCTGCTTTAAATAGGATTGTGCTTGATCCAACTGGCCCTGATCTTGTAATGCCGTACCCAAGTTACGCAGGCTGTAGCCGGTGTCGGGGTGCTCCGGCCCCAAGATTTTGAGCCGAATGGCCAGAGCACGTTCGTGATGGGCTTGAGCCTGAACCGGCTCGCCTAAGAGACGCAGCAAATAGCCGATGTTGTTAAGATTCATGGCTACATCCGGGTGTTCCGGGCCAAATACTTTCTCATTGATTGCCAAAGCTTGCTGTAGGTAAGGTAAGGAGCCAACCAGGTCATCGGAGTCGAGCAGGCAAGCCCCTAGATTGTTTAGATATTCAGCTGTGAGCGGGTGATCTTCTCCTAGTACCTGTTTGCTGACGCTTAAGGCTTGCTCAAGATATTGCCTGGCTACAACCAGGTCCCCTTGTAAGTGCCACCATCGCCCCATATCATTGAGGCTTATCGCTGTATCGCGATGTTCTTCGCCCAAAACCTTTTTCCTGAGGGCTAACGCATGGGCAAAGTAAAAACCGGCTTTATTCAATTTACCTTGTGATCGAAGCAGATAGCCAAAGCTGTTGTAACTGTGGGCTGTATCCGGATGCTCTTCCCCTAATAGATTTTGGCGAATCTGCAAGGCCTTTTCAAAGTAGGGACCCGCGCCGGGAAAGTCACCTGTTTGCCACAAATGCCAGCCTAACTCATTGCACAGCTTCGCCGCCTCCAGGTCCTCGCGGGCCAGGGCAGCGTTGGTCACCGTTCGTAAATGGGGCTGCCAGACTAACAGCGGTCCGGGGAGACCGGCCTCGTTAATGCGTGTTGCCTCCTGCTCGACCGTTTTCTCGACAGCTTCTTGAGCGGTTGCGACCTGCCCACCTAAAACATCACCGATGAAGGCAATTACCAAACGGTGAAGCCGGACCGCATCGCCGGTTTCGGTGCGCACTAGCCCCAGTTCAAGCAGACGACTGAGAGCATCTTCGGCTTGTAGTCTAACAATAAGATTATTTTCGGGCAGGGTCAGAGTCAGCATTAACAGCGCATAAGGGATCGGTTCGCCGGGAGCAAGACAGGCCGCACGGGCCAACAATTGCAGTGCTCACATATCAATTGAGTCTTGGCTATCCAGCTTATCGTAACTCAAAGCAATGGTTCGATAGATATTTTGGATGTGGCCGGTCGGCGAGATGCCCCGCTGCTTGAGCGAAGGGTGCTCCAGTAGAGCCGGATCGCGCAGTTGGTTGAGATAGTCAGCCGGGCTAATGGCCCGTCGGTAGCGGGCCATATAGCTTCCGGCCAGATGCAGGGCCAGAGGTAGGTAGCCCAGTTCTTTGGCGATGGCGGCCAGAATGTTCTCATCGGCATCAGGACAGTGCTGGCGCAGTAGCTCCAAACTTTCGGCCTGGCTCAACACGTTGAGCGCCAATATCCGCACGCCCAGCGCTGCTTCCCAATCGATCCGTCGGCTGGTAACCAGAATGCGGCAGCCGCCCACAGCAGGCCGCCATTGGGCCAGCAGTTCGGGATCTTCACAGTTGTCAAAAACCAATAAGCGCGGCATCGGCTGCTGCCAGGCTGCCACCACCAGCCGTAACTGATCCTGAAGGGACAGCTCATTGAAATCAGGGCGCAAGTCCATGGCTCCCTTACCACCGCAGGCGGCGACCTCAGCCGGAATGGCCTTGGCATCGGCGAAGCTGAGCCAATACACTCCGCCGGCAAAAAAGCGACCATAGCGATGAACAAATTCGCTGGCTAACTGCGTTTTGCCGATACCCCCCAACCCGGTTGTTGCGGCTGTTTCTGTTTGGCCGATGGCGATACTTTCGCCGCCTTTCAATGTGGTTGCCAGCGTTGCTAAATCATCTTGTCGCCCGACAAATAAGGGGTTACGGCTGAGAGGCATCAGTGATCCTGGCGGTAGAGGTCCTGGTTTAGGCGGCACGTCGAGAGGAAGTTGGGCCAGGTAATCTAACGCCGCTGCAAGATCCATTTGGGGAGATGGCCGGTTTATTATCGCTTCTTCACGCTGGCGAAGGATCTCGACCAGCAAATCCAAAGCGGCTGCTTGTTCCTCATAATAGGTGCGTCGAGCCAGACCCAATTGTGCTGCTACGTAGTCCCAGTTGCGTTTTTTGATGAAGCGTTCGGTGAGAATGACGTACGGTCGTTCGGATTTTTCGGGTGAACTGTCGCTGTTGCTAGGGGCAGGCAGTGTGCGAATTCCATCTCGTATTACCTCGCGTAAGGCGCGACCGCGATTTTCGAGGGTGTTGGAATAACCCGCTTCCTTCCGTCGCGCCTCCACGATATGCAATTTGGCTAACGGATGTTTACCCAATTTGGGCGAACTATCCCAGGCCCGCATTGCTTTGCGCAGCAAATCGGCATCAATTTTTAGTGTGTCATGTGTTCCCATGTGGTTTATTTCACTTTTTTCCGCACTTTCACCGCATTTTCTGCACTTTTTTTGCCCTATACTGGTAAGTAACTGTCCGGGCCGGACACTAATAATAATGAGGCCACGGATAGCTCGCGAGCCGGCTGAGTCGCTCTCTGCCGAAGGATCCTTCTTCTTACGGCCTTTCTAGATTTATCTGGGAGGGTAAATAATGAAGATTTTGCACGGATACTTATCAAATGTGGTAATGGCTGGGGCTTTGCCTATTACAAACGGTACAGCTGTAACCATTGATATAAATGGAGCAGCAACCGCACATCGAACAGATAAGTGTGGTGGCAGCAGCGGCGGCGGTTGTTAATGTGTAGCTACTTTAACTCCTGGAGATGTTAATATCTCCAGGAGTTAAGGCAGCGTTCTAAAAGCATCTGAAAATGGTGCCGTTGGGCAGGCCAATGCAATTGGGCAATCCGCGTATTGGCAGCCGTAATCCAGACAGCAGTTTGTTCAAGCTGGCCGGCTAATTGACCATACTTGATCAAAGCCAACAGCGCCCGAATTTCTCCATAGGCATAGTTGAGCGTCTGGAAGTTGATCAAGGCCGTTTCCAAATACGGTTTCGCCTTATCCGTATGATGCTGATCAAGCAAGGCCTCGCCCAGATTAACCCAGGCCGACGCCAAATAGCGCGCGTTGATGAAACGCCGGTAGAGCGCTTCGGATTGGCGTGCGTATTTTTCTGCCTGGCCCGGATCGCCATTAAGGCGATGGGCATAACTCATATTGAGATAAATTAATCCCAGTTCGGATTTTTCACTGGTAAGTTCAGCCTGTTTCAACGCCTTTTCCGAATAGCGCAGCGCTTCTTCGGGGCGTTCTGCTTCTGCATAGAGAAGGCTGAGGTTGAGATAACCGCGCATTAAGCCGTGGTCATCGGTCATGGTCTGCCAAAAAGTGCAGGCTTGTTTTAGATGTTCTTGAGCCAGATCCCAGTTGTATTGGCGGGTATAGAGCGTTCCCAAATGGTTGTGCGTGTGAGCCTGACCATGGTCGTTGCCGTACTGCTCGAAAATGCGAAGGGCCGCACAACATAACACCTCAGCTCGCCACCAGCGATTGTAATCAATATAAAGATAGCCCAAATTTGAGTAGGCACGGGCCTTATTATAGTAATCTTCGGTGCCACGTGCCAAATTAATTGTGCGGTAATATTGGCTAATGGCCTCTCTGGTATGGTCCTGGCGGGTATATAAGCGGGCCAATAAGGTAGAAAATTCTACTTCGGTCAGCGTATCCTTGGCTTGGTGAGCAACCTGTCTAGCCCGCGTTAGAACATCTTGCCAGACAGACCAATGACCACTTCGCTCCATAGGCTCTGAGAAGGCCGAAATCAACTCAACCGTATAGGGCCAGGCTTCATCAAGCTCTATAGCGAAATGAATAGCCGTTATAATCTGCTGGCGGTATTGATCCAATTCAGCGGGTGAAGTTTCTGGGGAACTCATAAAATCGCGCCAATATTGAATATTGGTCAGGACATAGGTACGAAAAAGGTCAGGCGCATCGAGGGTCACAGTTCCGACTGCCACCGGATTACCTCGGTCAAAAGAAAAGTTTCGGTTAAGCGGTGAATGCGATAAACCATTTCTTCCAGGCCCCCACTGGCCTCAACAAGATTGCGATAGATAAGTTGTTGTAGAGCCTCGCCTAGCAGCTCCATATCAAGTTTACTCACGAAGGAGAGTTGTTTTAAGTTGCCACCTTGCGCCAGCGGCATGGCCAGCAACACCTGGCGGCTAACCGAATCGAGCGCATGCCAGGCTTGCCAGTAAATATAGGTATAGAGGGCATCGATCGATTTGCCCTGAGCCTGTCGCAGATTTTCCAAGATGTGGGGCAGCGGCAAAATGCAGGTTTGGCCCACAACCAACTTCAAAGCTAAGGGATTACCACCGACAACATCATAAATGCTTTCCAACTGACCCAAGGATGCCTGAGCCAGCTTAGGAATATGGCGAACTTCAGCCTCGTGGTGTAACAGATCGAGAGCATTGCTTTTAGAAAGCTGCTTAATCGTAACACAGTGAACATCGGGTTGTTGATGCAGGCTGTTGCGGCTGGTGAGCAGAATACGGCTGGGATTAGTTAGCCTGTGCAGTGCCGGCAGCAGGGCTTGATAATCGGTCATGCTTTCCAGATTATCAATGACAATAAAGTACGGTTCGCTTTTGAGCAGAATTTTTAGCGCGGTTAGCTTTTCTTTAGGCGATGTGGTCAGTGGCGGTTCAGGATGAAGTTGTAGCAAAAGTTGATCAATCATGCTGTCAACATCGAGCGCGGCGTGCTCAACAACCTGAACCCCCACAGCCGGATTAAAAAATGTCTGCTTAGCGCTAACCCAGCCCACAGCTTTAAATTGGTTAGACAGGGCTATCTCCCGAACGAGCGCATTGGCCAGAGCCGTTTTACCGATACCGCCCAGTCCTTCCAGTGAAAACAACCAAGATGGTCCCGGTGTGGCCAACAGTTCCAGCAGCTTATCGAGTGTGGCTCTAACCCCAAACAGTTCCGTTTCCGAGGGTAAATGGAGGCGCTGTTCCAACTTGGCATAGCCCTCGGTTTGGACCTGCCGCTCCCATTGATCGAGCATCTCGGCCAGCGTGCTGATAGCCTGCTTTTGATATTTGTAGACGGTGCCTTCGGCAATGTTGAGCCGGTTCGCCACCGCCGTTACGGCCAATTGATCCAAAAAGCGCAGCCGTATCAGTAAAGCCAACTGGCTCTGATTGGCCTTCAGCCGGTCAAGCAGTTGTAACAAGATATCATTGGTGGCTCGATGCGTATTTTCACCGGTGCGTTGATTTTGTTGAAACAGGAAAAGATGCCCTAACGGGCTGGATTGGGTACTGCCATGATGCCACTGCCTTAGCGCTTCATGGATCTTATCTTCGAGTTGAGGGGATGACAATTGTGCCATAATGTGCAACTCGCGCTTGGAAGGACTAAATTTTGTTGGTCTGTGGCTTGCCAGATTACTGGAAACGCCCTTTCAGCATACCACAGATAGATTCCAAATACAATGGTTTTTACTAGTCAATAATGGCTAGCTCTGAAGCCATTCTGTAGAGGTTTTAGTAGATTTCTAACAGGTACAGCGAGAGATAAACAAAAATGGGGAGAACCGTAAAGTCGATTCTGGTATAGGCTAACAGAACACCACCCAAAGGATCTTATCCATGGTCAAATCTAAGCGATACAGCTTCATTCTATGGGCAAATGGCTTTGAGGAAATGATGGCTGCTGTGTTTATCGCCGAACTACGACAAGCCAATCGGCGGGTTAAGCTGGTTGGTCTGACGCGCAAACCAAGCCGAGGCGCTTATGGCCTGATATTTACTCCGGATATATCATTAGATGAAGCCCTGCCTCTGGCTGCCAACGCTGTTTTGGTCATAATACCCTCTCGATCGGCCAGTTTCGCCCCCCTACAAACCGATCCCCGTCTGTCTCCCTTTTTCCATGCTGCGCACAAAGCCTATTTCATCACCGGACCTCTGACCAAGGCTGATCGAGCGCTCTTCCCGCCGAACTGTGAGTGGATTGAGATTGAGCCAAGCGACGAAGCCCTGCTCAAGGTGGTGCGGAAGATAGTGATTTGAGAAAAATCCTCCTGCTTAACGCTCGATAGCACAACATTAAACTGTGGAAACGTGAGAACGGCGGAAGATCGACAAAAAAATCGACAGAATTGACAAGGGTAGCGCAACATTAAACCGTGGAGAGAGGTAAAGACCCCAGGTTTTTGCCTAAATTGTAAGCATGTTGCCCCATTGAGCGCCA
>JAGRBY010000159.1 GCA_020433835.1 Anaerolineae bacterium
GGACGTCGCCGTGGTCGATCAGATGGCCCAACTCGGCCTCGTTATCGGTGTAGGCGATGATGTCGAAGTAGTCGGACGCCTGATAAGCCTCAATCAAAGCCCGGCTCTGGGGGGTGTGATCGGCGTCATACACGGCGGTGCGCAGGTGTTTGACATCGGTCGTCCCGGCGAAGCCCAACAAAATCAACTGCATGAGCGGCATGATAATCATCACCGCCAGCGTGCGCGGATCGCGGGCCACGTGGATAAATTCTTTGCGGATTAAACTCCAGGTTCGTAAGAGCATAGTTGCACAGTTTATTTAGGATCGTGAATACAATAACTTCCGCATCTGCGTTTGGGTAATTGGTAAATAGGTATTGGTAAATGGTAAATGGTAAATGGTAAATGGAGATTGAATACCTAATTACCATTTACTATTCCCTATTTACCCAACTTCTCAGGCAAATAAAGGTAGTTCCAGCATAACCGACTTTGTGCTGGAAGACACTATCCTAGAGTATAGCTCAGGGGATAGGTTTTGAAACAATTTGTGGATAGGGCCGGCGCATGACTTTTAGTCCACCTCTATTGTACCCGACCTGCTCCCGCCGGGCATCGCGCAAAGGTCGGAAGCTGGTATCAGACTTTTGGCGGAGAAGGGAATGCGTAGCGTCGTAGGACAAACTTAAGTTTGTCCTACAGCGGCTTAGCCCAGCCCGTTCGCATCTGACGCTTGCGGCTCACTCCGCTATAGGGCATCATCACTTTGATCCCCACGCGGATGAGAAAGCAAGCTTTGTCGCTCCATTACATTTTCATTGTCATTTTCATTGTCATTGTCGTCTTGTGAGGACTATCCGGCTCCCGTGAGCAAAGCTACAACCCTCGAACCGTTTGCTCGACGCAGCGATCATAAGCCCGGACTAGTCAGGAAGCTTGTTCGATATGTCGATCATATACCCGGACTAGTCGGGAAGACTGTTTGATACGTCGATCTTATACCCGGACTAGTCGGGACAGTTGATCGATATGTCGAGCATACACCCGGACTAGTCGGGAAGGCTGTTCGATACGTCGATCATATACCCAGACTGGTCGGGGAGACTGTTCGATACGTCGATCTTATACCCGGACTGGTCGGGACGGTTGATCGATACGTCGAGCATACACCCGGACTAGTTGGGACAGTTGATCGATACGTCGATCATACACCCGGACTAGTTGGGGCAGTTGATCGATATGGTGATCTTATGCCCGGACTAGTCCGGGCATAAGATCACCATTGTGATAGATGGTTGGTATGGTGAGAAGACTTGATCACTATCGTGATTATGCTTTGGGATGCTTCGTATTCGCTGTGTGGCACGCACGCCTAAGGTTGAAACGGCTGCAACTGCTGAAAAATAGCGCCGCTGAGGGGTTGGTGCCCGTGGCCGCAGTAGATTTCCTGCGGATGAAACTGCTGTAGGCGGCGGAGGCTTTGGGCCTGCTGTTGCCAATCGACGGCGAAGCGACATTGGGCGTGCGGCCTGCCGAGCATCGAGATTAGATCGCCCACAAAGGCTATTCGGTTTTCAACCAGGAGGGTGCTTGACCCCAGGGTGTGGCCGGGAGTGTGGATAATTTGGGCAGCGAGGCCAAAGTCATCGAGCCGGTCGCCATCATCAAGCCGGATATCGGCGGGAATAGGGGTGACCGGCAGGATGGCTTCCACAAGCGGCAGGCTCGCTTTCACCAGCCAGGCTACGCCTTGAACCGAACCAAGCGTGGTTTCGGCTTGGGCCAGGGCATCGGCATCGATTCGATGGATGGCGATGGGCGCACCGGTTAGCCGTTTGAGAGCGGCGGCGCTGCCAAAGTGATCGTAATGAGCGTGTGTGAGCAGAATGAGCCGCAAATCGTCGCGACCCAGCGCTTGCATCAGCCTCAATATTTTGCCTTCCGTACGGGGCGGCCCGGTGTCAACCAGAATTAGCCCGGTATCCGCCTCGATTAAAAAGGCAATGCCCAGCCAAGTTTTGATGATGTGAATACGTATCGACATCGGTATTTATAAACGTTACGGCTGTATGGCCACCGTAAAGTCTACTCCTTCCCAGCGATCATCAGACAGCCAATGAAAGGTAAAGGTGACCGTGGTTTCATCACTCAATTCATCCGTTGACAAATCCGAGGTATGGATGCCCAGCCCGGTATCATGGGTTTCAACCGTATGCACTGTTGCCCAATCATCCCCACTCCAGTGAATTACCGCCGGGGCCGGTGTTTCCACCCGCAGAATTTTGCCGGTGGGCATAACGCTGATCTTGTGGTTGAAGCGCCAGATGGCGTAAGGCGTTGCGGTTTGCCGGGTTTGGTAACGCTGCACCGGCTGCGGCGGCATATCAAAAACGCGCCCGTCGGCCAGGGAGCGACACAGCTTGATGTATTCGCTGTGGGCCCAAACCAGGGGCATGGCCGAGCCGGACGGACGGCCTGGAAACAGTTCCCGTGCCGGTATAGCAGCCGCGTCCCAGACTTGTTCCGGTAAGAGACCACCTTCGTTGGCGAAAGCAGCCATTGCTTGCAACAGGGCTTCGGCTTGCGCCTGGTGACCGGCGGCCAGTTCGTAATGGGCGCGTTCGCCGGTGAGCAGCGGCCAGCCGCGCCCCACGCCCGTGCCATCAAAAGGTGAACCATCTTCGTGTTCGCCGTAGCCGTCATCATTATAGCGACGCCAGGTTGGCCCGTTGGGCGTGTCGATTTTGAGCAGCGCGTCGATGACCTTAACGGTGTTGACGATGCGCGGGTCATCGGCAGCCCGCAGGCCAAAACGCACCAGAGCCAGAGCGTCGGGGCTGATGATGTGAACCGCCGGGAGATTGCTCTGATCCGGCGGGCGGTTTTTAATCGGCACAAAGCCGTCGAGCGGCGAGGCGGCGTCGGCATCCTCCGGGGGAGCGATGCGCACGTAATAGCCCTCGACGCCCACTTGCCGGGCCAGGTCTGTATCAACGGCATAGATCCAGCGCTCGATGTTGGCGTTCCAGGTGTCGGCGACTTCGCGCAGATAGGTGGCCATTTTCGGCTCGTGGCCGGCGTCGGCCAGATCGGCGGCGGCCAGCAGGGCGGCAATTTCAACGGCCAGCGTAAAGGGCGAGTAGCCGGGGTCTTCTTCCCAGCGATCTTGCTGGGTAACCGGCCCGTTTTGAACAATAAAGGTGGCGGCTCGCCGCACCATTGGCCAGTAAGCCGGCAGATCGGTTTTCTCCAATGCTCCCCGGCGCAGAGCCAAATCGACCAGCAAAATGGGAAAAGCAACCTCGTCCATCTGCTTACCACTCCAATAGGGCGTGCCGTCGAGCCACATGTTTTGCGACCAGTGGCCGTCGGCTTCCTGCGTAATGCGCAGATAATCCAGCACGCGCCGGGCATCGGCGTTAGCACCAATGGCTAACAGCCCACCCGCCGACTCGGCCAGGTCGCGGGGCCAAACCAGGTGATAGCCACCCAAGTCGTCATCCCCTTTGGCAAAGCCCCAGGGAATAGAAAGGCTGGCGATGAGACCACCGGGGAAGCGTTTGGCTTCGTGGCTGCGCAGTACGGTTGCGCTAACCTGATAAAGCTGCCGCAGCGACGGCGCGTGTGTTGTCGGCGGCGGTACGTTTTGCAACCAGTCTTGCCACTGGGCGATATACGCGGTGCAGGCGGCGTCGAAGCCGTCGAGCAGCGAGGCCAAAGCGCGATGACCGGCTTCGGCAGGGGTGAGGCCGAAACCCAAGACCAGTACAAACTCGCCGCCGCAGGCCGCCAGGTCGATTTCGCCGGTGAGCGCCACGTTGCCGTCTTCGGCCCGCTCGTACAGTTCGGTCAACCGGAAGTGACGGCTGATATCCTGCCAGCCGTCGGAAAAGCCAACATAGCCCGCCGAACACTTAAGCCAGGGCGCAGAACAAACCAAGGCCAGGGCACTGTCATCGCGCTGGGCAAAGAGCATCGGCGTGCCTTTGTAGTCGCCCACCCAGGCGCTGTTGCCGCTGCCCCGGTTGGCCAGGTGCGGGGCCAACAGGGCATAAAGGTGATAATCGGTTAGTTCGCCGTGCAGGGGTTCGAAGCGTGTCCACTGTAAGAGGGCATCACGCTGCGGGTCGGCGACAATTTTCTTCTCGATGCGGTAGCGGCCCTGGTGGCAGGTGTTGGTCAGATGATAGGCGGGGACGCCATCGGCCAGGCGCTCGACCTGATGGTCAGCATCGCGCTTTTCTTCCGAGAAGAAATCGTGGCCGTTGCTGACCAGCAAGCCGAGGTCGCGGGTACAGGCCCGGTCGATGCGCGGTTGGTAGATTTCGTCGATGATGCCGTGGCTCAAGGTAAACCATACCCGGCTGAAGGGGTTGAGCGCCGTGCCAACGCCGCTTTTGGCGCTGGATGTCCAACGTGGAGGGATACCGGGGTGGCCGGGAGGAATCGTCTTCATTCAGATACTCCTTTCAAGAAGGGGATTTTAGGAACTTCCCCATATTCGGCGATGGTAATTGGTAAATGGTAATTGGAGACTGGAGATTGAATACCTAATTACCATTTACCAATTACTCTATTCTTAGCTGTGCCAACTGCGGCCATCGCGGGCAATGAGTACTTCGGCGCTTTCCGGCCCCCACGTTCCGGCGGCGTAGTTGGGGAAATTGGCCGATGGATTGGCCTGCCACACATCCAAGATGGGCATAATTACAGACCAAGCCGCCTCAACCTGATCGGCCCGCATAAAGAGGGTGGCGTCACCTTCGATAACGTCGAGGAGTAGAGTTTCGTAAGCTTCCGGCGAAGGCGTTTTAAATGCCTCACTGTATCGAAAGTTCATATCAACCGGACTAAGTCGCACGATGGGGCCAGGCCGCTTGGCCTGCATGCGCACGACAATACCTTCCTCCGGTTGGATGTTGACAACGATGCGGTTGGGCTGCCAATTTTCAACAGCTGATGATGGAAACGGCTGGTGCGGCACCGGCCGGAGAACAATTGAAACTTCCGATGTTTTGGCCGGCAGTCGCTTGCCGGTGCGCAGATAAAAGGGCACGCCTTGCCAGCGCCAGTTTTCAACAAACAGCTTCAGCGCGACAAAGGTCTCGGTGGGGGAGTCGGGGGTAACGTCCGGTTCCTCGGTGTAGGCGATAACGCGCTCACCTTCGAGCCAGCCGGCATCGTATTGGCCGCGCACCGCCATCTCATGGACCTGCTCCGGGGCGATAGGCCGGATCGCGTGCAGAACATCGACCTTTTTGTTGCGAATCTCATCGGCATCAAAGGAGACCGGCGGCTCCATGGCCATCAGGCACAGAAGTTGCAGCAGGTGATTCTGCACCATATCGCGTAGTGCTCCGGCGTGGTCGTAGTAACCGCCGCGATGCTCAACGCCCACTTGTTCGGCTACGGTAATTTGCATATGGTCGATATAACGCCGATTCCAAATCGGTTCCAGCAGAGCATTGGCAAAGCGGAAAGCCAGAATGTTTTGGACGGTCTCTTTGCCCAGGTAGTGGTCAATGCGGTAAATTTGCGACTCATCAAAGATGTCCCGCAAAGATTTATCCAGTGCTTTCGCCGATTGCAAATCGCGGCCAAAAGGCTTTTCCACCACAAGCCGGTTTCGATTACGATCACGGGCCAGTTTGGCCTGCCCCAGATGTTCGGCCACGGTTTCGACCAAACCTGGGGAAATAGCCAGATAGAAGATGTGGTTGGCTTTTTGTCCCCACTCTTTCTCTATATTGGCCAATTGTTTGCCAATGGTTGTGTAGGTATCCGGACTGTTGAAGTCGGCGCATATAAAGTGCAGGTGGGGAGCAAACTTCTGCCAGGTATCGTCTTTAATTTCACCACGCCGCGAGAACGTATCAATCCCCTGGCGAATATGCTCTTGAAATTCGTCGGTTGTCATGTTTTTTAAGTCAACCCCAACAATGGCGAACTGCTCAGGCAGCCAATGATCGAGATAGAGATTATACAGCGCCGGCAGCAGCTTGCGTTGAGTCAAGTCGCCGCCTGCGCCGAAGATGACCAAAATAGTCGGGTGAAGCGAAATAGAATTTGTCATGAGTATGTATCCTTTTTGTTTTTCAGTAGCTCTTTGGCGTACTGCCACATAAAATCATCGCCGGAACTGGCCCGCGTTAGAACAACAACCGCAGCCAGCAGCCGGGTAGGGTTCTCAAAAACAAAGTAACGGGGTTCCCAGCGGGGATGAAACTTTTCCTTAAAGGTATGCAGCCCTTTGAAATTATAGAATTGATTGATGTGTTCGTAAATGTAATGCAGCGCCCGTTCGATCTGCGGGTCGTCCGGCTGCTCGCCAACGCCGGATAGGGCACTTAGCCCCAAACCTAAATCGGCATAGCCCTGCGCTTTGGCCCACTCGCCGAAAGAGACAAACAGAAAATCCATTGTTCCGCTTTCAACCTCGGCCCGGCGGCGCATAAGATCGGTGCTAACCCCATTGCGTTTGTATTCGGTTACTATGTTGGTGAAGGCGCTAATATCGCCTTCCGGCGTGTGTATAGCCATAACCGGCTCATTGCGAACGTAATCATCATCAAACCAGCCAAATGAAAAGCGTTGTTCACGGCCATGCATCATGGTTAGCCATTCATCGCTAACCTCGCGTAGTTCTTCCAGCAGTTCGGGGGGCAGGGGGGGGGTGTGAACTTCGGCCCGATAGCCGCTTTTGATAAAACGGTTGTAGTTTGAGCGCAGGCTTTTGTTGTGTTTGCCGCTAATGGTAAAGTTGGGCAGGTCAATTACGCCCTCGTTACCAATTTGCAGGTTGTCGAAGCCGGCGGCCCGGTAATGGGGCAGATAATCGGGTAGGGTTTGGTAAAAGGCCGCATGCCAGTCGTGGCGGGCGCAGTAGGCTTTGAAACCGGCAATGGCCGCGGCCGCGTCTTCCGGCGGGCCAATCGGATCGCCCAAGGCTATGGCGACCCGGCCTTTGGCGGCAAAGGCGATGACGGAGCCACCGGAGCTAAACCAGTAGGATTTGTCCTCGAACAACGCCATCCGCGCCAACGACGAGTGTCCATAGGCTTGCACGATGGCCTGAGCGCGGCTCCGTTCCTGCGAACCGGCACCTTGTGGCCGGACCACGGGGCGAATGAGCACAAATAGAGCGTATCCCAGCGTGATCGCCCCCACCATGTAAATCGAGCCGGCAAAGTAGCGCCCGAAACCGGTTACCGGCTGCAGGCCAGGATCATAAAATTCGGTAAACATCACAATCGTCTGCTGCAGCGCCGAGTCGAAATCAAAGTTAACACTAAAGTGACGATCAAGCATATAAAAGCCTATCGTGCCGTAAGTTAGGGTAAACGCCAGCGCACCCACCAACAGCCGCGCCCCACGCCGAATGGAGGGTGTGTCAGACAGGGCTTGAAAGTGGGAACCCAGGAAAAAGAGCCAGACGGCTAATCCGGCGGCTAGAATGGCTTCTTCGTAATCCAACCCTTTGAGCAGGTGGCTGATAATGGAAATGATCAACACCGCTAACGTTAAAAGCCAGGCGGTGTGTTTGTGTCGCCACAGCCCAACGGCCAACACCAACAGCGCAAACCCGGCCAACGCCGCCGTTAGGTGGCTGCCCTGAACCACCAACAGCGGCGAATAGTGGGTGACCATCGCCATTCGGGTAGCCAGGGATGGCGTAACAGCCGATAAAATATTAATAACGCCCATCGCCGCGGTTAAAATAGCCACAAGCCGCACATTCCAACTGCGGGCTTGAACTTTTTCCGTGGGGCTAAAGCTTTTGAGCCGCTGTAATAGGACAAAGCCGATAAACATCGGCAGCCAGAAGCTAAGGCCGCGATAAGCCAGCACCACCACCGTGGCCACCGCCGCCGGCACATCCAGCGAGATGAGCACCAGGGGGGTGACGCCCTCTACCACGCCGACTCCCATCGGGGTCGGCGAGACAATCAAAAACAAAATGGCCATCGAGTAGCCGGCGACCAGCGGACCAAAGGTGATCGGATATTGAAAGGCCAAAAACAACACGTACATACTGGCCAGCCCAACCAGATGAGCCGCCAAAGCTACAGCCAGGGTGCGGGCCAGATGCCTGGGCCGAGCTGCCATAGCCTGAGCCGCTTCGGTAAATTCGGCTGCATTTTTGTCGCTCCAATCGCGATTGAGCAGCGAGGGCCGTCGGAACCAACTGCCGGCGCGATTGACTATCTCTTGCAATCGACTCAAAAGCTGGCGCAATCTTTCCGGGTGCAACAACCCCAGCAGCAGCATGCCGGACAGACTGACGGTCACAGCCATTAAAATGAGGGCGGCCGCCACCTCATAAAAGGTCAAGGTATGCTGAAGAAAAAGAACCGTCATACCAACCAGCAGAATCACGGTAAAAGAGCTAAAATCGGCGATGAGAACCAAAATGGTACCGACCGCGGCTCGAGCCGCCGGTTGGCCACGCCGGACTGCATCATCCACAAACAAGGCAGCGCCGCTGGCCCCGCCGCTGGGCGCGACGACATTAACAAAAATTGAGGCAAAGGTAACGGGCAGCAGGTCTCGCAATCTACTATGGACATCGACCGTAACAAAGGCCGATTGGTACGTCGCCGAATAAATAAGGTAGTACAGAATTTGCAGCAGTACGGCGGCTAAAATCCACTGCCATTGGCCCTGGGCCAGCGTATCGGCCAGATTTTTGATTTCGGTGAAGCGGGCGACGGTTAGCCAGGCAAAGCCAATAACCAGTAACCACAACAGCCAGCGACGTGTCATTATTTACCTCATTATCGTAAGGGAAAGCTGTATCCGGCCATGGCTGATGATCTAAACCATGTGAACTGCCTAACACCTCTAAGTCATGGTAAACCATTGACGGCTAATTATCATCGGGCAAAGGCCCATACATGTCTCAGACTTTTGGCGGAGGTTTTATCCCAGCAAATTGTTATAACCGTAAAAATCGACTTGATTTACCCTTATCCGCAAGGTATAATACAGGTAACTTAATAACCTTATAATCAAATTAACAGACGGAGGTGGCTCATGGCGCGTTTAATCGCCAATGCTAAAGAAATTCAAGATAAGAGTCGTCGCCACACTGTCAGGCAGATCAGACCGAACTGGTATAAAGTCAAAAGCGGAGAAACCCAGCGGGTTTACGACGTGGCTTTGGGTATTAATGGAGGAACCTGTACCTGTGAATGGGGGCGGCAGCGTCCCGAAACCGATCATCGTTCCGCTTGTAGTCACGTGGTGGCCGCCATTAACTATCGCGCCACCAGAGAAGGACGACGCATATCCGCCTGGGATAGCGAAGAAGCAGCGCAACGCCAGCACCGGCCCATGCTTAAGATTGGCGACGGCTTGATCTTGACAAGTCGATTAAAATAAATTAAAAGCCGCGTTACATTTCATAACGCGGCTTTTTATCTTCTTAGAAGCACCATTCGATAGTTATTTAGCCTCTCGATTAACGAATACCGCGAAACCCGTTATTTTCTTCTAAGGGAGAAACAATCTCCTCATCAAATAAAGAGGCCCACTCCGTATCGGCGAATTCGTCCTTAAGCTGCTCATAATTCACAATAAGGCGCGATAGCCTTTCCGGGTTTTGTTTGAGGCGCTGTGTCTGGGGTGGGTAAAAAGGCAGCCCCAGAAACTCTAAAACTTTGCCAAATTCAGAGTCGGGCCGGCTGACCAGATCTTCATAATAGACGCTCAATTTTGGGTGAGTCGCAAATTTCTCGTCAAACTCAGCAGACAGACGTTTTATCGTTTCAAGCCGCTGTTTGAGATCGGCATAGTCAAGCTCGATGCGGCGATCAACAATGCCCAACTGGGCTTGCTGAGTGATGGTTTTCCAATGCCCGGTTTTACGCGCGATCTTTTCTGAAACAATCGTGCGCAGCGTGTTTTTTCGCTGGAGATGGATAACATGAAGCTCCGGCATTGCAACCAGATCGGCCCACAGTCGTCCAGAGGTGTCATCATGGGGGTGGTTGTAAAATATTTTGAACCCGACGGCTTTGATCCCGGGCGGCTGTTTTGAAAATGTACGGGTTAGGGTTGCTGTGTGGTCGCGACCGTTGAGCTTTTGAAACAGCTCGCCACGGTTATAAATGTTGGGATGAGCGGCCAGAAATGACAGCAGCATACTGGAGCCAATTCTCATGCGGCCCAAAACAATAAACTTCTTGTAGGCGCGATGCCCGACAACCTTGAACGTTTGTCGCCATAGATAGTGAACCGCCTGGGCCGGACTCTCAACGGCTCTTTGCAGTTTTGTTTTTGTCACAACACGCCCTCACGAGCCTCCCCGTTGAACTGCCCACTCATGCCGCAACAGGCCACACCTTACTTCGTCGATAAAGTGACCCCGCACCCGCCGATTTTGGCGCAAGCAACCTTCGCGGGTCATGCCCAATTTTTCCATGACCCGCAACGAGGCGATATTTCGGGCATCGGCCATGGCCCGAATACGGTGGAGTTCGAGATAGGTTTCGAAGGCTACATCGACAATCGCTCCGGCGACCAGGGTCATGAAGCCTCGCCCCCAATAGGGCCGGGCAATACTGTAGCCGATTTCAGCGGCTTGATTTTGAAGGTCAAATCGAATATTGATGCCGCCAATGGGCTTATCTTGATCGGTAATAGCCCAGGACTGGTGGAGTTCTTTATCTAACAGAATTTGGGAAGCAATAAACGCCTCGGCGTCAGAATAGGTGTAGGGTTCGGGCAAGGGTAGATATTTGGCCCATTCCTTATCACTGGCAAATGAAAAAACAGCCTCGACATCAGTTAACCGATACGGCCTTAAGAGTAAAGGATCAACCTTGATAGTTTCAGACAACATGATCGCTTATCTCCTTTCTTCAGGTACAACTTTTCATGGTATTGTACGCCGAATCTTAAAATAAGCGACTATCCTTTGCCAGCCATCCTGCGCCGCAGCCGGTTTAACCCGCCGGTCATCTGACCGGCCAGCCACTCCGGTTGGGGGTGAGGCAGCAGCGGCCACGGTTCCATGGAGAGGTCGGTCAGTACGCTGTTCGCCGCCGCGATGCCGGTGGTGGTCGCTCGCTCTAAGTAGAGGCACGGCGCGGGGTGGTAGATCCAATCACCACAGGCATAGAGGTGGGGCCACGGCGTTGCAACAGCCAGATGCTCGCCCGGTTTGCCCACGCTAAAAAGCGTATGGGTAGCGTCGTTGCGGAGCAGCACTCGATGGATAAGATGGCCTCGCAGTTCGGGGAAAGCCCGGTAGGTATCGACAATAACCTGCGCCAGCAGCGAAGCATCCGGCTGCTCAAGAAATTCCGGCGGGCCGTATACATGCATTTCAACGGCACTGCCCCCGCTGGTCCGGCTCCAGGTCTGGTAAGCCGGTTGAAGCCGATCCAGCCAAAAGAAATTGTCCATCACAAAATCACCGGTGTAGATACCACTCTCGGCGACGGAATGGGGTTTCGCGTCAAACCATAGCCGAATAATGGCGGTTGGTACGCCGGTTTGAAAGCGCAACCCGGCGGCTGTGTTACTCGTAGCCGGGCTGCTGCCCAGAAGTTTTTTGGCCGCCGGAGCATCGAGCGCCAAAACAACGTGATTGGCTTCAATCGTACGTTGATCGTCATCCTGTTCAAACACAACCTGCCAGGGTTGATGGTGTGGTAATTGCGTTTCGTCCGACTGGTTTTGATGCAGAGCGATGACGCGCGCCCCCCTTTGAATATCGCAGCCCAGGCGACAAGCCACTTCCGCCAGCGGTTGGGCAATGCACGCACCGCCGGGGCCGGGCAGATAATCAAATGCCCAGGCATCGCGGCGTAGAAGGGTATAAAATCGAAGAAAGGCGATGAACCCGGAGGCCGGCACATCTTCGGGATGAGCCGCCAACGCGCTGCGGGCCAACCCCGCAAACAGTTTTTGAATCGTAGGCGACCAGCCGGCGGTAAAATCGGCCAGCGACATGCCGGTTAGCGCTTTCTGTTCGGCCAGCGGATCGATGGACATGGCTGACATCAGAGCGCCAAAAACGCGAAACATCGAGGCCAAGTCACGCACGGTCAAAATGTTGAGAAAGCGGGGGCGCAAAAAAAGAAACATATAATGAAACGGTGCGGGGATGAAGCTGGCTCGCATGGCGCTGCCGATAGCGGCCTTGCGCACTCGGCGACCTCGGCCAAAAATCCATGTCTCCTCGCGAGCGGGAATAAAGGCCGGAGCGATATTGTAACGATTTAACACCGATTTAAAGTTAACGTATGAAGACCAGATACCGTGAACGCCATGTTCGCCGGGAAACTGCCAGGTTTGCCCCTGATGTTCAAATTCGACGTTGGGACCATCGTTGAGCCGCCCTCCAATCCAATGGGGATTAGCCTCCAGGAGCAGGGGGCTTAAGCCGCGCTCAGCCAGGTGGATGGCCGCCATTAATCCGGCGATGCCGCCACCGATGATGATCGGACGTGAGGGTGTGTCAGAAAAGTGAGGGGAATAGGTCATGGTCAGTGTCTACACGGGAAGGATTACATGTATGACTTACGCAGTTGGACGAACGAACAAGGTGACAGTCACTTTTTGACTGACAATGTACGTCCGGTTGGCCCAAACAGGTCGATTTATCACGGCCAAGTGACTGTCACCTTTTGAACTGCGTAACTCATATAGGTGTCAAGCCCAACGATTACTGTGCCGCGCCTTCTTTCAAAGAAAGCATCTTCGAATCGAAAGAGCCGCTCAAGCCATGAACCAGTAAGGACAAGATCTGATGTGATGCTTCTACTAAAGGATATTCTTTACTGTTTCGGCTGCCCTGTAGCCCTGCCCCAAAAATGGCCCAGCTTAGGGTCGAAGCCACAACTTCCGGATTGGTTAGCGGGTGCGGATCATCTGCCTGCA
>JAGRBY010000015.1:0-21711 GCA_020433835.1 Anaerolineae bacterium
AATTCATAATTCATCCCTCATAATTCAAGAAGGTCTAACCCACACAACATTATCTTCAACCCGCACGGGAAACGGCTCCAATTGCGCTTGCGGAGCGGTGAAGCATTCGCCGCTTTGCGCATCGAAGCAAAAACCGTGCCAGGGGCAGGTGAGGGTGCCGGCATCGGGATCGAGGATGCCGCCGTCTAACGGGAGGCCCTGATGGGCACATTCGTTACGATACGCGGCCAGTTGGTTGTTGAGATTGATGATGAT
Organism: Anaerolineae bacterium; assembly: GCA_020433835.1. The sequence continues at coordinate 256 of JAGRBY010000015.1, forward strand.
GATGCTTATATCAGGCGTATCAAGGCGATAAGGGCGGCTGGGCGAAATTTCTTCAACGTTTGGGCCTTTAACCCAGCCGGCATCTTTAGCCGACTCGATGCCGATGGCATCTAAAGGGATCAGGGCCGGGCTGGGGTCGGTTGGCACCACTTCAACCTGTTTAATTTCAGGCACGTGCTCTTTTAGGGCCTCTTCAACGCCGTTGCGCAGCGTAACCGCCGACATCGAGCAGCCGTTGCAGGCACCGTGCAATTTCACGTAGACGGTTTCGCCGTTAACCTCAACCAGTTCAACATCGCCGCCGTGTGATTGCATATAAGGGCGCACCATGTCGATAACGCGGCTAACGCGCGTGCCTAAATCGGCGCGGACGATGCCGTGCATAGCAAATAGGGCGTAAACGCTGGGTTCATCGACCAAATCAAAGAGCAATTCCTTGCCGCGCGGGTCGGATTTGAGTTTTTGCACGATTTTGGTAATACCAAACTTGTGAAATTCTTCGATGGCGCTTTTTAAGCCCAAGGCTTTGGTCTGGGCATCGCCTTCAAGCTTGCGGACCTCATTAAAGGCTTGATCGACCCGTTCGGCCAGCGTTTCGAACTCCTCGTTAATTAATGTGGGTGTTGCTGTTGTCATGGCGATTACCCTCCACCGTACATGCTTGATTGCTGCTCTAAAACTTCTTCTGTTTTGCGCCGCAGAATATCGCCAAAGGCATCACGGGCCATGGCGATGAGCACCGTTTCAATTTTGCCTGATGGCGGGGCGGCAACCACCTGTTTTGCCAGCGCCTGCAAAATAAAACAAGCTCCACCAATGTTGTTCAGTAAAAAATCTTCAAATAGGGCATCAACAAACTGGTCAAGCCAGATGCCTTCGCCCTGCGGGGCTTCGCGCAGCTTTTGCAAGGCGTTATCGGCCCCTTGGTTGCGCTGAATGAGGCGATCAACGTAGCGATCAACAGCCGTTACGAGAAAAAACTCAAACTGCTGGCGTTTATACAGTTCCATGGCCATTTGTTCCGTTTGGGTTGAAATTGGCTTGTTGTAGCAGTGCGGTAATCGAGAGGGCGGCGTCGGCTTCACCGTGAGCCGCAAAGATCGAGCGGGCTTCTTCCAATTTCGGGATGGCGTGGTCAAAAATGCCCAGGTGGGCCAGGGCGTTGCCTTGATTAGCCAAAACACGGGCGTAACCCAGCGGATCGCTGCTGCGGCTGCGGAAGGTAAGCACTTCTTCGTACAGGTCAACCGCCTGCATCAAATTTTCTTCAGGATGGGTGGAAGGCAAGTATTGGTAGGCGTTGGCCAGGTTGAGTTGGGCGCTGGCCCATTGATCGGGGTAGGCTTCGGGGGTGTATACCTTCAACGCCTCACGCAGCGATTGGACGGCGATAGCCATGCGAAGTTGGTCGCCCGCCTCTTGCAGAGGCATCGATAAATAGGCTAAACCCAAATTACTTTGAGCCAAAGCATAGGGTTCGGGGTGAGCATCGCGCATAAAAATGCTTAACGCTTGCTGGTAGCATTTTACAGCTTCCAGCAGCGCCCCACGCCGACCACTAGACAAATCGTGATAAACAATGCCTAAATTAAGCCACATTTCGGCGCGGATTTCGGCCAGGCTCGATGATTCAAGCAGTTTGAGGGCTTCCTGATACAGTTGGATGAGGGTAAAGTCGGGGCCGCGATATCGATATTTGGTTTGGGCTAAAGTGCCGATAATCTGCGCGGCGAACACGGGCGACGTGGTTCGGCACAGATCGGCGGCTTCTTGGAGCAATTCAATGGCTCGTTCACCGTCATCGCGCTCCAGGGCGTCGGTGGCGTGGGTCATAATAATCAGAGCCAAACATTCGTCCTGGGCGTCGTCCCGGCGAGGCGGCATGGCCAGATAGCCGATGGTATAGGCGGCAATATCGAGCATTTGGCGCAATTCGCCCTTAAAAATACGCCGCAATGTGGCGTAATCTTGGGGACTGGATTTAAGCACAAAGCGATTGTAGGCGGCCTCAAGGCTTTCATCTTTGGCTAACGCGCGATAGGCAGCGTCGATGTCACCGTTTAAAGCCAACCGAAAAAAGGCCAATGATTCCGGCATATCGTCCGGTATCTGGCCCTGCATTAAGGCTGATTGAACAACTTCAACGCCTTCAACCGGCGGCAGCAGCAGATAACCGGCCGGTAAAGGAAAAATACCGATAGGTTGAGGATTTACGGCTAATGATGTTATGGTCATACTCCTAAAACCCTAATGGAGGCTGTCGTAAATCTTTTTTCGCCGCCCGTTCGATCCAATAGGCGGCAATTTCCGCTGCCCGACGCTTGGCATACGATTGGATGCGGCGGCGCACTGTTTGGATGTTATCCGGTTCGTTGGGTTCCCAGAAACCCACTTCGATGTAAACGACAAACCGTCCTTTTTCTTCTTCAATAAATGTCTGAGCATAAACCGCATTGCGGGTGGGAAAACCACCGTCCGGCTCGTCACTCATGGACTGCACCCTGCAAGGCAATGCGCAACGCGCCGCGAGCATCATCCCAAAAGGCCGGATAGCTTCCGGCCCCCGTTTCTTCCGGTAAATGCTCCCAGATTAAAACGCTGCGGTCACCTTGCAGGTTACGCTGTTTTAGCAGCAATCCACCGGCCGATGCACCGCGCAGCGGCAGCAGCCACAGTTCCGGTGTTTTATTCAGCACAACCAGAACATCTTCCGGAAAATAACGGTGGGCCACATCAGCCGAGAGGTGCAGATAGCCCTGTTCGGTCAGCTTAATTTCCACCCTCAGCCACCACATTCAACTCCGTGATTAAACGCCGGGCTAATTTTTCCATCGTGGCCCGTACCGCCGGCGTTAAATCGGCCCCGTGTTCCAGGCTACCGGCTTCGATGAGATAAACCGTTACCTGAGACGGATACTCTTCTTTTAGCAGCCAGCGACCAAAAGCCAGCGCATGATCCCAGCGAAAGGCGTGCAAATTGATACCGGTTAGCGGCGGCAGGTTTTCCAGCTCTTTTCCGGGTACTTTATAGAGCGTACCCGGTTCGCTGCCGGTTTGACAGGCATCGACGATGATGACGTGGTCCATTCCCTTCATTCTGAAGGCGACATCCATCCCGGCCGTACCGCCATCAGCCACACCAACGCCCGGCGGCAGGCCCATATCGTAAATGGCACGCACCAATATGGGGCCAACGGCATCGTCGCCGCGTAGTAGATTGCCACACCCAATAATCAAAACAGACATTGGAAATTATGAATTAGGAATTATGAATTATGAGGAAGCAATGTCGGTGAACAACAGTTTTTGTAATTCCACATTTATCCCTCGTAATTTTCTTCATAATTCCTAATTCATCCCTCATCATTCTAACACAGCCCGTTAACCTGGAATTTGGACAGTTGTTTGCCGGTTTTGGCGTCATAGGCGTGTACCGTGCAAACCAGACAAGAGTCGAAGCTGCGGGCAACGTGGCCGAGTTCGACCGGGTCTTCCATATCGGCAATTTCAGAGCCGATGAAGGCTTGTTCCATCGGGCCGTGGACGTTGCTGCCGTCTTGCGGACCAATGTTCCAGGCGGTGGGCGTTACAACTTGATAATTTTCGATCTTACCGTTTTTAATCACAATCCAGTCAGACAGCGAACCGCGAGCGGCTTCGGTGGAGCCAAAGCCTTTGCCTTCGGCGTGTTCAACCGGCTTGATGTAGAATTTTTCGTGCAGGTCGATGGCGTTAAGCCACGATTTGGTGAGCTTGTAATATTTGGCGGCTTCGTGCATCCGGGCCATAACGCGCACTAAAACGCTCGGGCCAACGGTTTGGATAGCATCCAGGAAGAGCGGATCATAATCCTGATAATCACGCGCACCCTGGCGACCGGCAACAACCTGGCGAGAAAGCGGGCCGGCTTCCAACGGAATACGCCCTTTGCCGGGGATATCGTAGCGCGGCGATTTGGCCCAGCTATATTTACCGTCTTTGCGGCCGTCAGCCGGGTCGAGCGGTTCTGTTACGCCATCAAACGGGTGCAAGGCCCCGGCTCCACGGAAGAAGGAGTGGGTGTGGTCTTCGCGCACGTTGGCTTGATCGAAATCGTGGAATTCCTGGCCGTCGTACACGCCGGCGCGGTTGATCAAGGCATTGTTGCGGCCTTCGATGGTCGGGAATTCGTATTCGGCGGGATTGAAGTAAGTGCCGGTGGCCAAGAAAGCGCCCGCGCCCTGACCGAACTTATCGAGACCGATTTCGTGGGCAAAACGGATAAAGAAGCCGCAGTCAGAGTTGTAATGCTCTTCGCTTTCTTCAACCCAGGCTAAAACATCGCTCCAGGTTTTATTTTCCAGCCAGCGATCAACCGAACCGCCGAGCCACTGCTTTTCGAGCCAGGCATCGGCCCACCAATCGAGAATGGCAATCGAGCGGGTCACTTCTGACAGCGTTGGGCCGCACATAACCCCGCCGGGGATCATAAAGCTGGAGTGAGGCCACTGGCCACCAAACATGGCGTATACTTCAACCGGCTTGGCCGACATCGTCACACCAGGTTCGTAACTGGTGCCGACAAAGGGGGCAAAGCGGCGGACGGCTTCATCGTAGCCCTTGGCTTTGGCGTAGTTTTTGTTGATCAGATCGATGGCAAACAAAGCGTAAAACCAGCGCGGAATACTTTGCAGCGTTTCGCACGCCTGGGCAATATTGCGGATAAGTGTGCCGTTGTGCGGTATTTGCGTGCGCCAGGCGGTATCGAGCGCATAAGCCGCCTTGAAGAGGTGACTACCGCCGCAGATGCCACAGATACGCGGCGTTACAATGAGGCCGGCCTGTGGATCTTTGCCTTTTAAGATAATTTCAAAGCCCCGGAACATGCTGGCTTCGGTCCAGGCATCGGTTACAACGCCATCTTCCACAGCGACGCGCAAATCCAGGTCACCCTCAACGCGTCCGAGAGGGCTAATTGTCATATTTTTAACAGCCATTGTTATTCACCATTCTCCTTAATGATTATACGACAAACATATCTTCTTTGGACCACTGCGGCGCAGCTACACGGGCGGCGGCGGCGTGGGCCATATAGGTGACGTGATCGGTGCCGGTGGGAACTTCTTTGGGAATGGAACCGCTGACTTTTTGGGTCTTGAAAACGGTGCCGGGTTTGAGATCAAAGAAGGGGAACTCCGGTTCGGTGCAGCCGGTGCAGGGCATCCCGGCCCGGGTTTTTGACGATTGACGGTTCCACAAAATGCGGTTGCAGGGCGAGTGAGTAAGCGGCCCGCGACAGCCCATCTCATAAAACAGGCAGCCGGTGCGCGTGCCTTGCCCAAACTCAACGGTTGATTGTTTGTATTCAAAGAATTGAACGCGGGTACAACCGGTTTGGGTAAAGGTTTTAAAGAATGTTTGCGGGCGTTGGAGATCGTCTAAGGCAATGTCGCCGGCGCGGCCGCTGGCGATGGCGACCAGGATTTGCGTTACCCAGTCGGGGTGAGCCGGGCAGCCGGGAATATTGACAACCGGCAGGCCCATCTTTGAGCGGAAACCGGCCCCCAGAAAGCCACCGTGATTACGCTTGAGATATTGCAGCCCGGTTGAGTCGGTGGGATTGGGGGCGGTGGCCGGAATGCCGCCCCAGCAGGCGCAGTCGCCTAAAGCAACCACAATTTGGGCCTGGTTAGCCAACTCCGTTACCCAATCTTTCATGGGGCGTTCGGCAAACATGTTGTAGCGACCGCTGCCGTTGGGGCCTTGGATAACTGTGCCTTCAAAGACAAAAATATCAAGCGGTCTGGCTCCGGTGGCGCAATCTGAGAAAATTTTCTTGGCTTGCTCGCCCAACTCCATGCCTAATGAGGGATGCCATAACACATCAATGCCAAAATCGGTCACCAAATCAACCGCCGTGGGTTCTTCAGCATTGAGAAATGACATGGTGTTGCCACTGCATGCCCCACCCTGTAACCACAATAAAGATGCCATAAAGGTTCTCCTTTGAATTATGAATTATGAATTATGCGGGATGAATTGTTTTGAATTATGAATTATGAGGTTTTTCTCATTTTCATAATTCATAATTCATCCCTCACAATTTACTTAATTGATCGACCAAAACGTTTGCTGAAATCGATAAAGAAGCCCAATGCCCGCTGCACATCGGGGTCTTGCATAGCCCGGAGTAAACCGAACAAGCCGACGGTCTGAGGTCTAGTCTGGTTGGCTTCGTAGCTATCAACCAGGGAATTACCTGCTTCGCTGATAATACCGACCGTTTTCGGCGAGAAAACGCCTGACGTCATCAGGGCCTCGAACTCATCAGAGTCGAGTACCGCCTGAAGTTGCGGAACAACCCGGGTAAGTGAGGGTAAAAGGGCCACAAGTTGCGGTAAAGACTCGGCCAATTGCGGCAGAGTTTGGAGCAACGTGCCGACAAGGTTCATTTCATTAGCCGGAGCCATTTTGCGCAGATCGTTGACGCTGTCGGCTACATTTTCGATGACGGTATCACTGCGTTTTAGAAAGCCGTCAGCCGACTCCAGAGTCATAGCCACCAGTTCCATTTTGCCGATAACTTGATCCAGCGCTTCGGCAGTGGTGGGATCATCGAGTTTTTCGGCTAAGGCGACGAGGCGCGGTAAGGTGTGGGTTAGGCGCGGCAGGGCATCGAGCAAAACCGGCAGCGACTCGGACACGGCCGAAGCCGTTTTGCCGACATCAATTTCGGTCGTCGGGGCCAGTTTGCGAACGTCCTGCATGCTGTCCGATATATTCTCGATAATTTGATCGCCACGGCTTAAAAAGCCATCTACCGAATCAACCGTTAAGAGGACAACATCGAGTTTATCCAAAAGTTTTATAAGTGCTTCAGTTGTTTCGGGGTTATTTAAGCGCTGTTGCAAACGCTCTTGGGGGGTGGCCATCACCACACCATTTCCATTATTCATAGTTCCTCCACATTGAGATAACTTGGAGCTTGGGTTATGGAGTCAAGGTGTTAATCACCTATATCCATTACGATGATTTTCCTGAAGTTGAGACTGCTGCCAATCGCTTTTATAGCGTTTTAAGAGTTCGATCCAAGTGACCATACCGTCGCCCGTTTTGGCCGATGTTTCTAAAATACGAATACCGGGCCGAACCGCCTGTAGATTGATGTACGTTTCTTCACACTTAAACTCAACGGCATCGGCCAAATCGAGCTTAGTAATAACGGCCAAGTCAGCCGAGTTAAACATGGGCGGGTATTTAAGGGGTTTATCTTCGCCTTCGGTCACCGATAACATAGCCACGCGCAAGGCTTCGCCCAGATAGTAGCTGGATGGACAGACCAGGTTGCCGACATTTTCGATAAACAGAAAATCGAGGTTGTTTAAGTTCCAACCATCCAGATGGGTGGCGATCATATTGGCTTCCAGATGACAAATTCCGGCTGTAACAATTTGGCGCACCGGCGCACCGCTGCGTTCTAAGCGACGCGCATCGTTTTCGGTAGCGAGATCGCCCACCAGCGCAGCGGCAGCACAGCCTTGTTCGACCAGCATCGCCAATGTACGTTCAAGAAAGGCGGTTTTGCCGGTGCCGGGGCTGGAAACGAGATTAACTACATAAACGCCGGCTCTTTCAAACTGGTGACGCAACTCGTAGGCTAAGCGGTCGTTTTTATCAAGAATGCCTTGATGAATTTCTAACAGGCGCGAACTCATTCGGTGTACTCCAGTGAAACAATTTCCATTTCTTTACCTTGAACAATTTGAGCGGTCGGTTGACCGCAGCGGTTGCATCGAAAACGCTGAACGCCGTCCAAGGTGGTTTGGGCGTCACAGTCGGGGCAATAAACTACAACCGGCAATTCTTCAATGTGCAAGCGTGAACCGGCCAGTAGCGTATTTTCTATGGCAATATCATAGCTAAAAAGGAGGGCGTCTTTTACTACACCTGAGAGCGCTCCCAAACGCAATGTAACGGTTTCAACCTGTTTTGCATTGGCTTGATACGCAGCTTCACCGGCAATTTCCACTAAACTATGCGCAATGGACAGCTCATGCATAGACATTCCTTGGCTATTCGAGATCCCCGCAGGCTCGTGACGTATTGGTGTCGATTGATATTAAACGTTGTTTACTTACTTCTTACTTATGGGATATTTTTAGTATAAGCGAAGTTATAATGAAAAACAATAGCAGAAAATATGTATTTAACTGGAGTTAATTTAATTACCCGTCGTTGTTAACCAAAGAATATATTCTGCCAACGGATATTCAGTGAGTATGAAAACGCTATGTAGGACGAATCGATTGAGGGGGTTGATTGAGGATAACTAAACCACGCTGAATAGCCAACCGCACTAACTCCATCTGGTTGCGAACGCCCATCTTTTTGAGAATATTAGCCCGATGTCGGTTAGCCGTATGGGGGCTGATGGTCATAATATCGGCAATTTCGGTGGTGGTGTAGCCTTCGGCGATGAGTTGCAGCACTTCATGCTCACGAGAGGTTAACTGGGTGCCGACTTGGTTCTCTTGCTCGTCGTGATCAGACAGAGTGATAGCAGTACTGACAAAACGTTTACCTTGCCGAATAGCAGCCAAGGCATCAAACAGCTCATCTTCTAGAGAATGCTTGAGGATATAGCCGTCTGCCCCATCACGCAGTGTCTGCACCACAAATTCCACATCGTCATACATTGATAGGATTAATATTTTTATAGTGGGATAGTGATGATGCAGACGGCGCACGGTTTCCAGTCCGTTGAGCCGGGGCATCGACAGATCGAGGATAATAAAATGGGCCTGGATATTAGCCGCGCACTGGAGCGCTTCTTCTCCGTTTTCAGCTTCGCACACAACTTCATAGGTGCCGTCCAGTTGCAGCAAAGCAGCCAATCCGCGTCGAACAATGTTATGGTCATCTGCCAAAATAATACGTGTTGGAGATAATTCGTCCATACCTATTTCATCCTTGAATGGTTTATGACTTGTAGCAATGGTTAATAATAATTAAAAATTGAGACGGATTTGGTTTATAAAAGCTATAGCTAACAGTTCGGGTCAATATAACCTGCGTGGTTTAAGGCACAGGAATGACGGCTTCAATTGTTGTGCCGGTGCCGGGGACCGATATAATGGTGAAGGTTCCATCAAACATTGTAATCCGTTCTTGCATTCCCAGCAAACCCAGACCGGCATGGGACAATTCTTTGGGATCGAAGCCGCAGCCGTCATCTACAACCGACAAGTAGAGACGGTCTTGCTCGATGTTGAGCGTAATATGAACATGGTCAGCCTGAGCATGGCGCACAATGTTGGTGAGCGCTTCCTGCACCAGCCGATAGCAGGCGGTTTCCACCTCTTGAGGCAGACGCGTGATGAGTCCCTCGGTTTCAAAATAAAAAGGGAGGCCTGTTCGAACTGCAAAATCGGAGACACAGCGGTTGAGCGCGGCTTCCAAACCCAGTTGATCTAAAATAGGCGGGCGCAGCGTGCGGCCAATCTCTTTAATTTGAGCAGTCGATTCATTGACTTTGCGCCGTAAGTGATCGAATTCTTCGCGCAGTTCCGGGGCAAAAGTAGAGACTTTTTGGGCCAACACCTGGAGTTCAAGTTTAATGCCAATCATCACCTGCCCGGCTTCATCATGCAGTTCACGGGCGATGCGGCGACGTTCATCTTCCAGCATGGTCATATTACGGGCGGCAAACGCCCGCAGTCGGGAGCGCTGGGTTTCTAACTCATCCATCAGGCGGGCATTATAGATGGAAACCGCCGTTGAATTGGCCAGCGACTCCAAAAAGTGGGCATCGGACCAGGTGAACGGCTCTCGCCCGTCGGTTTTGTTATGCAGCTCCACAAAACCGAGTACTTCCTCTCTGGCATCCATAATGGCCACGCAAAGAGCGTTTTTAACGTTGAACAGCGTGGCCATATCCTGGTCGGCCAGGTTATCATCACGGTAGATATCGGTGATATAGGGGCATTGGTTGACCAACACCCAACCTGGTGTGCCAGACATCTCATCAACCGACCAGTGACGATGGAAGGGGTGCCATCGTCCGTTTTGCCAGTAACCGTCAGTCACAATTTCGGTTTCACCCACAAGGCCGGCCAACCCGGCGTTGGCTCCCAGAAAACCGGCGGCGTGCTCAACCAGGCGCTGCATCAGAATAGCCGGTTCCAGTTTGCGGTTTAAATTGGCGTTAAAGGTGAGTAAATTTTCAAAAGAGCGCGACCATCGCTCCATTTGACCAAAGAGCAGCGCCCGCTCAAGGGCAGGCGTTAATTGCAGGGCGATGGCTTGTATAAGCGAGAGATCTTTTTGCGTAAAGGGGAGACTGTTGAGCTGTTTACGACACTCGATAACCCCTAAAAGGTGTAGCTGATGGTTAAGAATAGGCACGGCCAAAACCGAATACCGTTCGGCGGCGTGGCTATCAAGCTCGGTATTGGGGCCAAGATAGTGCTGTTTACGGCTCATAACCCAGCCGGCAACACCTTCTCCGAAGTGAACCTGGCGGTCGATAGGCTGCAACCGGCCATCGTCTACCATCTGTTCAAAAATAAGGGTATCGTCAACCAGCGTGCCTATCATCACACATTGCGCTTTAACCAACCGCACCACCTGTTCAGACAGTTGCCCCAAGAGATCCAATTTGCCGGGTTCATCCACGATAAGGCGAGCAATGGAGCGCAGTTGAGCTAACTCGTGCGATAACCGCAGGTTTTCTTGGTGCAGGCGACGTGCCTCTTCCGGTGTATTTTTTGGATGGAGCATCTTTTTATTGGCTTTAACTTTAGGGTGAGGGAGTAAGTTGAGTTAATTACAAAATCAATTATGCTGATAATTTTAGTACAAAGCAAATAAAAGAGCGAATGGCTGTCACTGCTCTACCACACTCACTTGGGGCAACAGTTACAACCAGTCAAATGAAGGGTTGATGGGAAGCAGTTCGCTAACGTCCGGCTCGATGTGGAAGAGTTGTTTCGGCAGGCTGAAGCCGGCATCGAGGAGAATTTGCTCAGCCAGGGTTCTATGCCGTCCGATTTCGGTGATGCGATGGGCATCGGAGTTGACGACTACAAGCCGACCCCCTTCTTCACGAAACCAGCGGAACATGGTGGTTAAAGCATCGAGCCAACTGGGTTGATGGGTGAGAAACGTTGTATTTAGCTCTAGAGCGCGGCCATAACGGGCAACTGTAGACAGCATCTCGCGGATGGTGGCTTCTAAGCGAACAGGGTCGAAGGTGTGGCCCAGCAGCGTACCGCGCCAAAGAATGCGGTCGAAATGGGCGACGATGTCAAAGTCGAAGTTCATCGCCATTTGGGTTAGTTCTTTAAAGTACGCGGTATAGAGTTCATCCGGCTGTCGATTGGCGAAGCAAATCGCTTCGTGAATATTTTTATCGTTAAGCCAATGCAGCGATCCGATGACAACATCAAAGGGATATTCTGCCAATAAAGCAAGCGCTTGTTCGGAAAACAGATGGGGATTGCCTAATTCGACCCCGGCGTGAACGGTCAGGCCAAGCGGCTCAAATTCGTCGCGGCAGCGGTCGATGGCGGTAAAGTAAGCCTCAACGTGAGGAAAGCCATGAATTGAGGCGGCAAAATGCCATTCAGCGTGTTCGGTGAGGGCAATTTCGGTCAGACCCAGATCGAGCGCCCGGCGGCACATCATCTCCGGTGAGTGGTCGCCGTCGGGGCTAAAGGTTGAATGCATATGGTAGTCGGTGGTTAGGGTTGGGTAGTTCATCGCTATGTCCAATCGATTATAAGGAGTAAATGGTAAATAGTAATTAAGTAAACTGAGAAGTAAGGAGTAGGGATTAAGGGTGAAATGCGTTACTCCTTATTTCTTACTCCACACGTTGTTTGGTCAGAAATATTGGTTTTCGATCTTTTTCTATAGCCGTAGCAACTGAGTTAAATAAGAACGTACATATAAAGAACCGTCAGCAGAATTGATCCGCCTAACATTGCGCCGGCCAAGGTTTGGCTGGCGGTATGGCGTTGAAGGCGTATTCTGGCCCAGGCAATAATTGGGACGCTCATGGCAAACCAAATCGACAGGCTACCGATAGCGAGCCAGGCCATTATGGCCATTCCGGCGGCTGAGGCACTGTGAAAGCTTATTTTCCAGCGCAGCGTGATCGCCAAAAATATGACGGTTTGCAGACACATCGCTGCCGCCAGGGCCACCAACAGTCGCGGGGCGGTGCCAAAATGCAAAATACCCCAGGCAACGAAAGCCGCAGCCACGGTAACCAACAGCGGGCGCGTTCGCTGCTCGCGAATTTTGAGGTGGATATCGGTGATTTGGCCTTGTTTGAGCAGCCAGACCACATACAACAGCGGCAAAACCACTACAAATAAGAGATAGATGCCCATCCAGTACCAGGTTGAGCGGGAGGCCGGCAAACTCAACACGCCTAACATAATACAGGCCGTGGTAGTAAGCGGAGGGCTACCGATTTGCGAAATCCAAAAAGCCAGTCGCTCGTCCCAGGGGGCTGTGACTATCGCTGTATCTTCGAGCAAGCCCTCGCCAATTTGCTCCATAGCTATAAAAACCTTTCGGGTGTTTTCAAACTGCAGGTCATCCAATTTCATATGTAGTGTAGTCGTTTCGATTAAAGCCTAAGTTAACCTATAGTTAAGTATTGATTAAGGACATATTAAGTGTCTTTAATCTGTTGGCGATTTCAGACCTCCACTTCTTACACTTTAAAAAGGCTTTACATCTCTTTTATAAAAGTTTAACGCGCTCTTAACCAGTGCTTCCCTTGACCATGTTAGTTTAATACGTAAGCTTTGTGTGGGGGGAGCCATTGTGAAGAAGAATATCAAAAAAATAAAGACCGTTCAACGAAATTTTATCAATACAACGCACGACTTTATCTTCAAAAACATTCACGGCAGCCGACTCATTTACAATCAATGTTGGGAAGATCCTCGCATTGATCGGCAGCTTTTACAGCTTGATCGGAATAGTAGAGTGGTTATGATCACCAGCGCCGGCTGTAATGCACTCGATTATCTGCTCGATGCGCCGCAGGAGATTAATTGTGTCGATGTCAATCCTCGGCAAAATGCCCTGCTTCAGCTTAAGTTGGCTTTTATTCGGTACGGCGACTTTGATCATTTATTCAGTATGTTTGGTACGGGTGCTCACGATACGCATAAAAAACTCTATCGACTGGTGAGAGACCAGTTGCCTGACTATGCACAGCAGTTTTGGGATGAAAAAATTTATTACTTCGATGAGAGTAAACCCAAAAAGTCGTTTTACTACCACGGCACATCAGGCGATATTGCCTGGCTGCTCAGCCAATGTTTGCTGCAAACCAAAAAGCAGCTTCGCTGTCTCTTTCTTGAGCTTATCGAGGCCACTAACCTGGACGAGCAAAAAGAAATATATCGCGAAATGGAGCCGACCTTGTGGAACAATATCAACCGTTGGTTGGTAAAACATCCCTTGTTATTGGCTATGCTGGGCGTGCCGCGACCGCAGATTAAGTTGATTGAAAAGCGGCATCCCGACGGGGTTGTCGGTTATGTGCGCGATAATCTAAAACGAGTCTTTACCGAAGTAGAGATGAGCGACAACTATTTCTGGCGCGTATACCTAACTGGTTCCTACAGCCAAAACTGCTGTCCCAATTATCTCAAGTCTGAAAACCTTGAAGATTTGCAAAGCAATAACCATAAGATAAAGTCACATAACAATACGCTTGCGGGCTTTTTAGAGATGCATCCCCATACCTATTCTCACTTTATATTGCTGGACCATCAGGATTGGCTCGCCTGGCACGATCCTAAAGGATTGCGGGAAGAATGGCGCTTGATTTTGGAGAACAGTCAACCCGGGACTAAAATTTTGATGCGTTCTGCCAGCCCTGACATCAACTTTATTCCGCCTTCTATCCAATCTTCGCTTCGCTTTTACCCTGAATTAACCAAGCCATTACACGAAGTAGACCGTGTAGGCACTTACGGAAGTTTACACCTAGCCGAGGTTGTCTAATGCAACTTAACGCCACAATGCAGCCTGTAAACCAATCGCTGCTCATGGAGCGGTATTATCGTTATCACTCAAAGATATATGATGCCACTCGCTGGAGTTTTTTATTTGGACGCCGACAGATAATTCAACTCTTGGCCGATCATTATACGCCGCGTCATATTTTGGAAGTGGGCTGCGGAACCGGAAAAAATCTCATTCAGCTCGGTGAAGCTTTTCCGCAGGCAAAGATTATCGGCCTCGATATTTCGGAGTCGATGCTCGGTGTGGCTCGAAAAAACCTGGGGGCGATGACCGAGCGTATTTCTCTGCTGTGTACATCGTATGATCAGAGTTTGAAATTAGCCCAACAATTCGATCTCGTTCTGTTTTCGTATTCTCTAACGATGATGAATCCCGGCTGGGAGCAGGCCATCGAGCAAGCAGAGCGAGATCTATCACCGGATGGTCACATTGCTGCTGTCGATTTTCACAACTCGAAGATACAGCCCTTTAAGCGATGGATGGCGGTAAACCACGTCCGTATGGACGGCCATATTTACACCAAACTCTCAGCCCTTTACGAACCTCAAATTGTTAAAATTCCTAATGCTTACGGTTCTCTGTGGCACTATTTCCTTTTTATCGGACAGAAAAAATAGCCCTGTAATGGGTTCAATGACTATGACAAACAAGTTAAAAATACTATGTGCTTTGGCAACGCTGCTTTTTATCCCGTTGTTCACTTATATTTACTTATTTACTCAGCAAAGTCGTCGTTATAAAAAACTTGAGCACGCTCAAAAAGACATGCTCACCACGTATGGTAATACCTTGAAATTAAACAGGTATTTACCTAAAAAATTACCCAATTTTAAGGAACGCGTCATATCAATCACTGACTTTTTGCCTGAAAGTACATTTTTAGAACTGCGTGATATCATTCTAAAAGAGTTAAAAACTGAGCGCTCCTATCTGCCGGGTCACAAAAAAGGGGGCACAGTCTCCTATGAAGAATTGCATTATAGTGCGCCGAAGATTATCGCTTTTTATCATTCTGCCCAGTTGAGAGAGATTGTGTCACACATTGTGGGCGAACCTGTTACACCAACGCCTATTTATGACCAAAGTTCCTGTTCACTTCTTTATTACGATAAACCCGGCGACCACATTGGCTGGCATTATGATCACAACTTTTACAACGGTCGACACTTTACAGCGTTAATTCCCATTATAAACCAACATTTAGCCACCAACGCACTTTCATCAACCCAACTCTTTGTCAAAAAGAATGGTCGTGAGGAGGTGATCCCCACACCACCCAATACCCTCGTTGTATTTGAAGGCGCTAAGACACTCCACAAAGTAACTCCTCTGGGGCCTGATGAACGGAGAGTTTTACTTAGCATGACTTTTTCAACCACACCCAAAGCTGCTCTTCACAAAGAGGTAGCGCGTCGGGTTAAAGATACAGCGTTCTTTGGCATTCGGGCCTTATGGACGTAACTTGCGCTCACACGCAGCAAAAAAAAGCGCGAAAATTGCCGATAAGCCATTTTCGCGCTTTTAATAACGTAGTAGGAACAACTTACTTTATTTTTTAACGACCATCGCTCCGAGTTTACGCCCACCCAAAAGATGCATATGCAAGTGAAAAACCTCTTGCCCTCCGTGGGTACGGCAGTTAACAATAAGCCGATAGCCATCCTCAGCTATGCCTTCAGCCCGTGCAATTTTAGCAGCGACTGTAAAAAGGCGACCCAGCACCAGTTCATCATCCTGGGTAACATCATCTACTGTAGGGATGAGTTTATTAGGCACAATTAAAATATGCACCGGCGCTTGCGGGCTAATGTCGCGAAAGGCCGTCACTTTATCGTCCTGATATACAAGATCGGCCGGGATCTCTTTACGAATAATTTTGCTAAAAATTGTTTCTGCGGCCATATTCCCTCTTTCCAAGGTAGGCTAATAAACCGGCTCACAAAAAATCAAGCCCAGAGAGTGAGCTTGACTTTAACGATAAGCAATATGGACATTTTTAACTATCGCGAACGCCGCAAATCGGGCAAGTCGCGCTCTAGCTCTTGCCTCATCTCTTGAAGATGACCGTGTGTATAGGGTAATAAGGCCATAAACCGCGCTCTTTTTACGGCCAAAGCCACCTGGCGCTGATATTTGGCACTTGCACCCGTTTTTCGACGAGGCCGAATACTACCATCCGACTCTAAAAAATATCGCAAGGCTCTTAAATTTTTCCAGTCGATATCTTTTATTTTTACCGGTGGTTGTCTACGCCGGCGCCGTTGAAAACGATCGTTTTGTCGCGAAGATGATCGACCTCTTGATTGATATGAGTCTGATCTACCACCTGATGAATAATTTCCACCCTGATTGCGCCTTGAAGATGAAGACCTTTCAGTATCGCCGGCCATGGCTATCCTCGTTGAATTAAGTGATATCGTTTAATGTAAGACCTTCATCACGAAGGTAGGCTGATAAACCTTTTTTGTCGATGGTGCGCAAAGCTCGCGTGGAAACCTTGAGACGAATCGAACGGCCTAATTCCGGTACAAAAATCTTACGCTTCTGCAAATTTGGCAACCAGCGTCGCCGTGTTTTCTTCTGAGAAAACGGAACATTGTTTCCGGTCAAAGGTCCTTTGCCGGATATTTGACATTTACGAGACATTC
This sequence comes from Anaerolineae bacterium, assembly GCA_020433835.1. Next base: position 16,935 of record JAGRBY010000015.1, read on the forward strand.
AGAACTCCCTACTATAAATTATTACGGTCAATGATTGCAATCAAATAATTTACCATACAACACTGTTATCAGCAAATTACGGCTTAAATCCATATTTCATTTCATGAATATCGTAATTGCCCTTAATATAAAATCTGTTCAACGAAGCCATTTGGGTGTCAATGTTCTCGTTGAACAGATTAAATTAAGCAAGATAAAACAGCTATGGAACCTACTTAAATATCTAGCCGAGTGGTTCTTTACTAATGTAGAAAAGGCACGAGTCAGCCCCGGCGGCTTTACATTCAACCTCTTCAACCCTAAAGTCTTTACCACCACTCACCCAGCGTAAACCTTCCTGCAAAATACCAACAGCGCCATAGCAAACCGGCCGATCAGCTTTGTGACTCCAACACATAGGACATACATGAATGTAATAGTCAAAGTGGTCTTCGTGCTCTACCACTTCAGAACGCTGATCGCTAAACTTATTGAAGGACTCAGCCATAGCCTTTAAGCCTACTTTCAGTTTTGTCCCCATCGGCAAAACCTTGAAGGCTAAGTCAGCGGCTCCGGCTGTAGCACCAAATTTTGATAATCCTTCCGCAAAAGAGGCTCGACCAGAGCGAAGGGCCAAACCTCGTCCGCCACGCGGCCCGTACATCTCAATAATACCTTGCGACAGACCGGTAAAATCAGCAAAATCAAATTCCCGGCTGAGATTAGCCGGGGGATAATTGTTGATAAGATGGGATAGGCCTGCCAGGTTCAGCAACGCATTGAGACCATTTTTTCCCATCACCTCTTCCAAAGCCTGGATATAGATCCGGCCCATTAGATTTGGATAATAGAGTCCGCTTCGATCGCCCATAAGTTTATTATACCTTCTCTCATGAATTGTAGGGGTAGGTACTTAAGTTAAATATTACCTGAGGTTTTGCATGTCTGCAAATATAAGTCCTGAGTACTTTACTTAACGTCCTTGCCCATGATACCCCTTGCTGTCATAATCGTCAAGCTACATAACCCAATGTCTTTAAGGAAACAAACTTTTAGGCAAAAAACCAGCATTTTTCCTTATAATAAGGGCTACTAAAAACAAATCCTTCGGCAGCTGTCATTTCGGGTTAATTTTGGACAATAAACGAGATGCTATTCAGCACAATGCTAAAAATTTAACATGATTATCTTAAACGCAATTGTCATAACAAGCAAGTAACAAGACAGTGGAAATACCTTCACCAGGTGCTTATTCGCCAAAGGTTATCCCTTGTGCCAACGGCAGTTCCGAAGACCAGTTGATGGTGTTGGTCTGACGACGCATATAAGCCCGCCAGGCATCAGAACCTGATTGACGACCACCACCAGTCTGTTTTTCGCCACCAAAAGCACCGCCGATTTCTGCCCCGGAGGTGCCAATATTGACATTGGCGATACCGCAATCGGAGCCTAATGACGACAGAAAACGTTCGGCCTGTCGCAAACTATCGGTGAAGATCGCACTCGATAACCCTTGTGGTACCCCGTTGTGGAGAGCCACAGCCTCATCCAACGACTCATACTCCAATAGATACAAAATGGGGGCAAATGTCTCTTCTTTAACGATCTCACTCTGGGTCGGCATCTTGATAATGGCCGGTTCTACAAAATTGGGGCCTTTCTCGGGTCGAGGATGGCCACCCGTGAGCAACTCGCCCCCTTCAGCTTTAGCCCGCTCAATAGCGTTAACCATTTTCCCCACAGACTCACGATTGATCAGCGGTCCTAGCAAAACCCCGTCTTCCAGGGGATCGCCCATCGGGATTTGCCCGTAAGCTTTAACCAACCGTTCGGCCAACTGCGGAGCGATACTTTTGTGGACAATCAAGCGGCGAGTGGAGGTGCAGCGCTGTCCAGCCGTGCCGACCGCCCCAAAAAGAATGGCTCGTGTCGCCAGTTCTAAATCGGCATCTTCGGTCACGATAATCCCGTTATTGCCGCCTAACTCCAACAACGTCTTACCCAGCCGTCCGGCCACGGTTTGGGCCACCTTACGCCCGGTGGGAATCGAGCCGGTAAACGCAACCAGCGGCAGGCGTTCATCTTCGCTCATAAGTTGACCAATCTCACCAGCACCGATGACCAGATTAAAGATACCCGTCAGCCCGTGGTCAGCCATAACCTGGTTACAGAGATGTTGAACGGCCACAGCCGTTAACGGAGCCAACTCGCTCGGCTTCCAGATCATCACATCGCCGCAAACGCCAGCAAGCATGGCGTTCCATGACCAAACGGCGACCGGAAAGTTGAAAGCCGTTATAATTCCGATTGGCCCTAAAGGATGCCACTGCTCATACATACGATGGTTGGGTCGCTCGCTGGCCATAGTTAGGCCATAAAGCTGGCGTGATAGGCCCACCGAAAAATCGCAAATATCAATGGCTTCCTGAACCTCACCAAGACCCTCAACCCGAATTTTGCCAACTTCCAGCGAAACCAATTCACCCAGCGGCTCTTTGTACTCGCGCAAAATGCTGCCTAAATCGCGAATAAGATCACCCCGTTTTGGGGCGGGGAGCATGCGCCAGCGTTGAAATGCCTGCTGAGATTGTTCAACCACCTGATTGTAGGCAGCCGGGGTCGCTTGCTGTACAGCCGCAATCGGTTCGTTGTTGGTGGGATTATACGAGGTTAAAACAGCCCCACCGGTGTCGATCCAACTGTCCGGGCCGGTACAAGCCCCCTCGTTTACTTCCTTTATAGTAAGTTTATCGAGTAATGCCTTCACACTATCCTCCAAAATAATCTTGAAAAGAAATTATGTTGCATCAAGGCCATCATGTCAAGATAATTTTTATCTGGCTGGAGTTTATGCTACAGTATCCTTCCCGCACCCATTTTATTAACGTATCAGCCCACAATCCCGTGCTATTCATCTTCCAAAGAAGGAGTTTTTGATGCAACTGAAAGACAACACGTTACTGCGAACCAAAGCGTACATCAACGGCGAATGGGTCGATGGCATGATATTAACCGAAGTTGCACCCTTTGGCGGCGTGAAAAAATCCGGTATCGGCCGTGAAGGCTAAAAATACGGCATCGACAATTGGGTTGAGATCAAATACCTCTGGCTGGGTGGTATCGCGTAGCGTAAGCATCACAGGACTTACGCAAAAGTCAGGTGACAGTCACTTATTGGTAGTAAATCGGCCTTGGATTAGCCCCAATAGGTCGATTGAGGGCGTCCAAGTGACTGTCACCTTTAGCTGTCGGCCTGACAGCTTTTGAGGGCATCGGTTATAAGGAGAGGCTTTAGCCGGATTCAGACAATGTTAACATCTGGCTAAAGCCTTGAAGCCCCATCAAGCTCTTTAAAACATTAAATTATGGTTGTAAGTAAAATACAGACGTGATATACTCCTTATAGAAGGAGTTCTCGACTTGATTTTCCTGATTACCAACCACGACGCCTTACCTGATACTTTGGCCAACAGTTTATCTATGCCGGTTCCGATAACTTGCTTTAGCACAATTACCGAAGCTAGGGCTTATTTGAGTTCTCCCTCAGAGCGTTTTACCCCCCAAGATATCATCATTATAGACGCAATTGACAGCCCCGAGCGTGTAACTGACTTCTACAACAGCTATCAACAACAGCATGCGCAGCCTATTCCTCTTATCGCCATTATTGGCCATCCTGCAGACCGGGAAACGGTTCTTAAAGCTGGAGCGGTCGATTATCTGCTTTGTCCGCTCATTCGCGAGGAAGTTCAGAGCCGTCTTTATAGTTATCTAAATTATGCTGTGCATGGTTTCGACAACTTGCTTAAAATTATTGCACAGATAGGTGGGGGTGGTTCACCTTACTTTTTAAATAGAAGTATGAAGGGGTTAGCGCAAGCCTTCAACGCAGCTTCAGCCTGGCTTCTTTTACCTACAGCGATTAATCGCACCGAATATGAAATCGTGAGCCACTTTAATCTACCGCCTCTATTTAAGCAGGATCACACGCTTGCGGTAAAAGAGGCTCAAAAGTACGAAAAGACTTTTTGGGAGAGTCCCGCCTTACCTCAAATAGTCCATCCTACAACTCTATTAGAGGCTGATGTTGAGATGTCAGGCGGGTTGAGCAGCTATTTAATCGTACCGCTCAAGAGCAAAAACGAACTAATGGGCATTCTTACGTTGGCTTATAGAGAGCCACCCGTTATTTCAGAGATAGAGCAGAAAAATCTCGCTGTTTTAAGTCGGCATATTGGCACACTCTTTAACATTCTCCACCGCCAGGAAGAAACCCAAGTACACGCCATGCAAAATGCGCTGCTTATGCTTATTACGCGCGTGGCTGATGAGCAAAGCGATCTTTATTCCACATTGTCGCTTATGTTAGAGCTGGCTACACCCCTCTTCAATGCTTCAGGAAGCCAAATATGGCTTCTTTCTGCCGACAAACAAGAGCTTGATCTGGTAGCTTCATTAAGTAACCGCTTTTCCAATCCTGTACTCAGTCGTCGAAAGCGAGAGCAAGGACTTATAGGTTGGGTCGTAGAGCATAAACAACCTTTACATATTAATGTTGCCAAAGATGATGTACGCTTCGATTTGGAAGTAGATAAGATGAGCAACGCCGGCTGCTATTCGCTGCTCGTCGCACCGCTGTATCACCGTACCGATACGTTGGGTGTTTTAGCCCTCTACAATGACGATCAAGTGCCTTTTAATGAACAAGACCTTATCCTACTGGAAGGGGTGGCTGCCCTGTTAGCTTCAATTGTCGCAAATCGGCAGTTGTTGCAGGAACTTCGCGACTATGCAGCTC
>JAGRBY010000015.1:21729-31753 GCA_020433835.1 Anaerolineae bacterium
GAGCCAACAAATTGCCGTTGGCTTAGATTTAGAGAGTACCCTTAACCGAACCCTCTACTGGAGCAGCCGCCTGGTTGAAACAGAAGTAAGCTTGCTCTGGATGAGGCCCCCGTCTCAGCCGGATATGACTGAACCTCAACCGCTGCGTTTGGTAGCGACATTAGGCTTTGATCAGAAGGATAATATTTCTCGTAACTTAGAGCAAAGCCTGGCGGCTCAGGTCGTAAAAGAAGGCCAACCCATTATTGTCAACGACCCGGCCTCGCTGAGCGATTTTGATAGCGAGATTTATCGGGCGTGGGATATCAATCTGCACAATATTATTTCGCTGCCCATCAATTATCATGGCGATATTATTGGGGCGATCTCTTTAATCAATAAAATCGGCGGCCCATTTAACGAGGCTGACTCAACGCTGCTCAGTACCGCCGTAGAAATTATCGCGGTGGCCGTAGGCAATGCTCAACTGCATAAACAAACTATCGATCTCATGAAAGACCGTGAACGCCTTCATACTCAGATGACCCAAACCGAACGTCTGGTTACTGTGGGCCGCTTAACAGCCAGTATTTCTCACGAAATCAATAACCCCATGCAAACCATACAGGGAGCATTGACGCTGGCCTTGGAAGAGCTTGATGATCCGGAGGAGCTGACCAATTACATTCAGATGAGTCTCAGCGAAACAAAGCGCGTAGTTCAGTTGGTGAGCCGAATGCGACAAATTTATCGTCCCCGAACCGAAAAGCCACGGAGATTGGATATCAACGATTTGATCCAAGATGCAGTCGTAATCGGTCAACGTGAGCTAAAGCGCAAAAAAGTGAATTTAGAGCTTGATCTTGCGGATAATCTACCTGCAACGGTGGCAATTGGCCACCAGTTACGTTTGGTTTTTGTCAATCTTATTCTGAACTTAAGTGATACTATCAGCAATGCAGGCAAAGGCATATTACATCTACGCTCACGAGCGCTGCCGGATATAATTCGAATAGAATTTTGTACTGATATAGATTCGGTTGATATCACACAATGGGTCGGCGTTCTTCAATTGGAACCAAAACAGAAGATGGCCGAAGTTAGCTTCGGAGCATCGATGAGCTACGATATTGTGGCAGCCCACAACGGCTCTATCTACTTTCGACAACGCGACCGGGAAGTCATTTGGTTAATAGAGATTCCAATCACAGCATCACCCCACCACCTCAACTGAACACAACGGAGGCTAGTATGAGTCAACCCCACATCCTCATTGTTGATGATAATGATACTGTTCGATATATTTTAACCAACACCCTAAAACATCAAGGGTATGTTATTGACAGCGCGTCTGACGGTTCTGAAGCGCTGCAAAAATTGGTTCAAACCTCTTACGATCTTATGCTGTTGGATCTCCATATGAGTCCGGTGGACGGCCTTGAAGTTTTACACCAGATACGCGAGAAAGATCCACTCTTATCCGTTATTATTCTTACGGCCTACAGCTCGGTCGAAAGCGCAGTTGACGCCCTCCGGTTGGGGGCATTTGATTATCTCTTCAAACCTGCTGCCCCGGATGCTATTCGGCAGCGTGTTTATGAAGGTATACAGCATCGCCAGCAACTTTTACATCAACAAAACGTGTTAAACCAAATTGACACGCTACGCCAAACATTGAATGCACTCGAACCGGCTCACAAGGCACCCCCTCCTTTAGAACCCGCCACAACTTTTATTCAGTCAGGCCGATTGATAATCGATCCTCATCACCGGCAGGCAACATTAGATGACACATCTTTAGATTTAACCACCGCAGAGTTTGATGTTTTGGTTTGTCTGGTTAAAGCTGCGCCTAATCCGGTTTCGCCACAAGAATTAGTAAAATGTGCTCTAGGATACGAAGTTGAGATGATGGAAGCACGCGACATTACCAAGTGGCATATTCACCATCTACGCCGCAAAATAGAAACCGATAAAACGCCTCGCTATATAAAAACCATTCGCCACAAAGGGTATTTGTGGAGCGGTCAATAACCCCCATATTTCCACAAAATTTTCCAACGCTATTTTAAAGTTTGCCAACTTTTACCAACTTTGCCTAACCGCGATAAAGAAAGTTTGCTGTTATACTGTAACAACATCAGTTAAGCAAAGTTAGAGTCAAACATGTACAAAAAGCGAATTTTAATTGTCGACGATGAAGAGACAATTTTAACGATTCTTAAAAATAGCTTAATGAAAGTATCGCCCCATTATGATGTGGTAACCGTATCGGATGGATTTTCCGCACTCGACCAATTGTTGAACGACGAATTTGATCTGGTTATTACCGATTATAATATGGGCCCGATGGATGGATTGGAACTGCTCGAAGCAGTTCGCTATGCGCAGCCTGACGCCGAACTAATTTTGATGACAGCGTATGGCACCCATGCGTTAGAAGCAGAGGTAAGTCGTATCCCTGTTTACGGCTATTTAGCCAAACCTTTAGAGGTGAACACCTTTCGCCAAATTGTAAAAGAGGCTTTGGGCGAAGTAGCCCTAGAGCAGGCCAAAATTGTTATTTTATCAGGCGAAAAACATCAAGAAATTAGCCACCTTTTAGAAAAATTAAGCCGAGACATTGGAGCACGCTGCATTTTTCTCTCAGACGCCGGTGGCCAACTTATTGTTCAAACGGGTGATATGGGAAATTTACCGGTTGAAAATATCGCCTCGCTTCTGGGCGGCGGTATAGCAACCCTTGTAGAGACAGGCCGCGCTCTTGATGGCGATACGGACGCAATTAATTTAGCCTATCACGAAGGTAAAAACGAGTACCTGTACGGCATCAATATCGGTTATCAATTTTTGCTCACGCTCATTATCAATCGAGGCCCGTACAGCAGTCGACTTGGCTCAGTTTGGTATCATGCCCAACAAGCGGCGGTTATTTTACGCCACCAGTTAGCCGAAGCCGAACATGTAAGTCCGCGTGATGTATTTGAACAATCACTGGGACAGGCGTTCGACACGGAACTCGACAAACTTTTTTTCGAACCCGATCTTTAACAGTTCAGATGTACAGGGTAGTTAATAATCGCTTAGCCCCAAGCTTCGATTATCAACCGCACGTCGGCAAGTTACTTTCCAAAAAAGTACCGACCTCCGAACTATATGATCCTAGTCTTATCACTGTGAAACAAATTTGGTTGTTTCACAACATCGTTTATCTCTTATTAGGAGAACCGTATGAAATTTCAACAATCCAGCGGCGGACACTACAGTCTACGAAGCGGTATGATCATTTATCCTTCGCAGGATAAGCTTATTAGTGAAACTCTAACCGATCTAAAACAAAAATTACCGGCCCACTTAATTGTTTTAGTTGATGTTACCGGACAAGTTGTATCGGCTCAGGGAGAGAAAAACAATATCGATCTGGTCTCCTTAGGCTCGCTTATAGCCGGTGATCTGGCGGCGAGCCAGGAAATAGCCCGATTAACCGGCCAATATCAGGACAACCAACTTGTTTTGCGAGAAGGCCAAAATTTTCACACCTTTATCATTGAGGCTGGCATACACCTGGCATTATTGGTGCAGGTTGCCGATAGCGTACCGCTTGGTTGGGGCAGAATGCTCACTTTGAAAGCAGCCCAGCGTTTGGCTGAAATCGCCGAACAACAACCTAAAGAAACAGAGAAAAGTAAATCAACGCAAGAAACAGAAGAGATGTTGGGACAAGAAGCTTTGTCAGATCTGTTTACCGATGCCTTAGACGATCTTTGGATGGAGTAAAGGCATGTTCATCAACTGGCAGCTTCGCGAACTAAACCTAAAGGTTGTCTATTATGGCCCGGCTTTAAGTGGCAAGACAACCAACTTGGAGCAAATTCATCAACACACCAACCCTAAACAACGCGGTGAATTGGTTTCATTAAAAACACGAGAAGATCGAACCCTTTACTTTGATTTCTTACAGTTAGAGCTGGGTAAAATCAGCGGTTTAACGCCCAAGATACATCTCTATACGGTTCCCGGACAATCCTATTATGAAGCCAGCCGCAAATTAGTTTTACGGGGCGCTGATGGCGTTGTTTTTGTGGCAGACTCCAACAAAAATCGCGTCAACGAAAATGTAGAGTCTTGGGAAAATATGAAAGCCCATCTTGTTTCGTTGAATATTCCGTCAGACTTACCTTTGATTGTCCAGCTCAATAAACGTGATCTGCCCAATGCTATTGATGTGGCAGCATTAAGCCAAACATTAGGCGTTAACGGTCACCCTGTTTTTGAGGCGGTTGCCGTTCAAGGGAAAGGCGTTTTTAATACGCTAAAAGCTATTATCAATGGGGTTGTTAGACGTGTACAGCGCGAAATGGCTTAGAGTCATCATCCTTACTAGCTAACAAACCACTTATTAAAAGGAAAACTACATGTTTAATATAGCGCCAACAACCGGATCAACCGAAATTGCCCGGTTGCTTGCAGAAATGAATAAAAAAGGGGGCTTTCCGATTTCTGTTTTAACCGACCGACAGGGCTTTCCCATTGCTTCGGCAGCGAACCCTGACCAAGACCCAGATACGCAATCGGCTGTGGTTGCCCTGGTTCAAAAAACAGCTTCACAAGTAAGTAATCAACTTGGCATGGCCCAAACCGATGAAATATCGCTTTATGATGCCAAAGGGCGGCGGCTCGTGTGCCGTCCCTTCAACGCCAACAATCATGAAATGATTTTAGCTGTTATCATCCCCACCAAAGAACAAAGTTATCGACGTTTAACCAACCAAGCGGTTAGTGCTATTCGACGACAGTGGAAACTTTAAGGGCAGGTCAACCTTATGGCATTGCAAGGTAACTTAAAAGATATGACGGTAGCTGATTTGATCCAGCATAATTGCATGGATCATAAAACAGCCCGACTAACAATTGATCGCAATGGAGAACAAGCCACGCTTTTCTTTAAGGGTGGAAATGTACCCCATGCAACGTTAGGCAGCTTAGAGGGTGAGGAAGTTGTATTCCAAATATTGAATTGGAAAGATGGACAATTCACCCTGGAAATGGGTTTTGAGACGCCTGGCGAAACGATATCGCGCAGTTGGTCCGGCCTACTACTTGAGGGGGCACGTCGCTTAGATGAAGCAGGTGCAGCCACCAACGGCACACATCCCCCCTCCAATTCCACGCACATTGAAGGGGCTTTACAAAACAAACTTTCTCACATTTTTGCAAACGTATCAGACATCGAAGGTATCGCGATTATTGGCGTTGATGGGGAAGTACTCGCCGCCAAATTGCAGCAATCTACCATAGATGAGGATGATATAGGAGCAATTGGAGCAGCAATTTTAGGCTTAAGCAAGCGCAGTGTCGATCAACTGAAACGAGGCGGCTTCAAACAAGCTCTTCTGCAAGGCATAGACGGCAACATTATTATCACCAATATTACCGAAGACGTTCTTTTTGTGGGTCTAACGCCCGATAAGGTCAATATGGGCTTTGTTTTTTCTGAAGCTAGAGAAATTACGAATGAAGTTCGTGAAGCTCTGCAATCAAATTAGTTAATACTTTTTATTAAGGAGATCATTTATGACAACAAAAAAGAGAAGTGAAAAATTAGCCGATGCGTTAGTTGAACTCTTACGAGAGTCTTCTGACATCGACGGGGCAGCAGTGGTTGGCGTTGACGGGTTGGTTTACTCAGCGAATGTTCCTCAAAAAGCCCTTGATGAAGAGATGGTAGGTGCTACTTCGGCAGCAATTTTAGGTTTAAGCAAGCGCAGTGTCGGTCAACTGAAACGCGGCGACTTCAAACAAGCCCTCATTCAAGGTGACGATGGCAATATTATTGTAACCAGTCTTAATGATGAAACCCTGCTCATCGGTTTAACCCCCCACAACGTCAACCTGGGCATGGCTTTTGCTGAAACCCGTAACATGATACAGACCCTTAGCAGCATTTTATAACTACATTCAACCACACTTAAGGAGATAATACAATGGCAATGGAAGACCGCAAAAGCTGGGAAATTAAAGACGAGGCCATTCTAAGCGATCTAGTCACATTGATGGCTTTAACCGATGAAGAAAAACAGGCACTTGCCGCCAGCAAAGATAAAGCCGAAGAAATTGCTCCGCAATTGATCAGTGCTTTTTATGATCGACTTCTGTCCCACGATAACACCGCCGAATACTTTAACGGCAATGGCATGGTTGAGCATCTTAGAGGGACGCTCGAAAACTGGTTTATCCAACTCTTTTCAGGTGACTACGGCACAGAGTATGTCAACAGCCGACTAACCATTGGCAAAACCCACGTTCGCATCGGGTTGCCGGTTCGATACCCGCTGGCCATGATGGATGTTCTTATTCAGTATGGTGAAAAAATTGCTGCGATGAATGGCAATACTGAAATTACCACAACTGCTTTCCGTAAACTGGCCGCATTGGATATTGCTATCTTCAACCAAGCTTACGAAAATGAGCAGCTCGATCACCTCTCTGAAGTCGTGGGCAACGAGCGCCTCGCTCGCCGACTTCTCACTAAATAAGATCATTATGTAGTCCACGAATTGAGCATCAGGCAGCGTTAGATGCCAATCCGCATTGCATCGCGGATCATTTTTCTAAAATTTATACAAAAGCATCGCTTCATAAATAGAGCAATCTAGAAGTCGATGCTTTTTTATTTAGAGGTTGTACTAAATCAATAAATTTTTTACAATAGTAATAGAGAGAGATGATGGAGGATTGCCTTGCACTAACCCTGTCGAGCTATCGACTACGTTCCTGCGGGTTTATTCTACAAGTGGGCCAATCCTTAATGGACGAATTAAAAACAAAACAACAGCTTTTATTCGAATTGGCACAAGCCCGGCAGCGTATTGCCGAATTAGAAGATTTGGAAACCGAACGTCTCCAGGTTCTTCACGTTCTACATCTTCAAAACCGGGCTATGGAATCGACTGGCAACGGCATTGTTATTGTCGATGCCAACCAGTCGGATCACCCCGTCATCTACTGTAATCCCGCTTTTAGCCGCATCACCGGCTATTCCATTGTCGACGTTATGGGCGAAAATTGCCGCTTCTTACAAGGCCCCGACACCGATCCCGCCGTTGTTGACCAAATTCGCCAGGCAATTCGGCAGCAAACCGATTGCCAAGTTGTTATAAAAAACTACCGCAAAGACGGCACCCCTTTTTGGAATGAACTAACGATTTCGCCCGTTCGAGATCGACAAGGGGATGTCACCCACTTTGTCGGCATTCAAAACGATATTACCCACCGCAAACAAACAGAAGAACAACTGCGTGCCAATGAGGAACGGTTTCGACAGGTTATCAACTCCATCAGCGATCACATCTATGTTACAAAGGTTTCAAAGGATAGGGTCCATACCAATCTTTATCTCTCCCCCCACGCACAAACACTCACCGGCTATCCACTGACCGTTTTAGAGGCCGATTGGAACTTTTGGCCCTCTCAAATCGTTCACCCGGATGATAGAGCGCGAGCGGCCGATCAAGCCAAACGCTTGGCAGACGGCATCAACAGCGAAACCGAGTATCGCATCACGCGAGCCGATGGGCAAGTTATTTGGGTTCGTGACAGCGGACGCGTGACACAAAAAGGGGAGGCGACCCTTGTTTACGGCGTAGTTAGCGACATAACCGAACGCAAACGGGCAGAAAAAATGCAGCGCCAAACACAAAAAATGGAAGCGATTGGCAAACTGGCCGGTGGCGTAGCCCACGATTTTAACAATTTACTGACAGTCATCTACGGCCAATGCGAACTACTGCTAGGTGACGACTATACGCAGCACAACGCACTCCGGGAAGAAATCAAAGAAATTAAGGTTGCCAGCGAAAAGGCCATGTTGTTAACCCAGCAACTCTTAACCTTTAGCCGTCAGCGTCCACCCCAATCACAAATTTTAAACCTAAACCAGGTTATTGATCAGTTCAAAAAAATGTTGCAGCGACTTGTAGGCGAGAATATTGACTTCGTTGATAACCTGGCCCCAGATTTACGTTCTATCAAGGCCGATCCGAGTCAGATTGAACAGGTACTTATGAATTTGGTAATTAACGCGCGGGATGCAATGCCCAAAGGGGGCGCGCTAACCATTACCACGGCTAATATTCAATCTGCTAATGGGGCAACAAATCACGAGGCAAGAAAACTGGAGGCTTACGTGCAGCTTACCGTGTCGGATACCGGCATTGGTATTGATAAAGAAACGCAAGCCCGCATGTTTGAACCGTTCTATACCACCAAAGCTGTCGGCAAGGGGACGGGATTGGGATTATCGACCGTTTATGGCATTGTTCAGCAAAATCACGGACAGATTAAGGTACTGAGCCAACTAGGACAAGGTACAACGTTTGAAATATTGTTACCGGTCATCAACGAATCGGCTGCTATCTCGACAAACAGCTTGACCACCCCCTCAAACCTAACCGGTGACGAAACCATTCTCCTCGTTGAAGATGAAGCCAACGTGCGGGCCATTACCCGAAAATTTCTCCGCAAACGCGGCTACAACGTTATCGAGGCCGCCAATGTACAGGATGCGCTTGAAATTTCTCGTCAGGCCAAAAGTATCGACTTACTGATTACCGATATGATTATGCCCGATATGAACGGCTATGAGTTGGTCAACCACCTATCCCGATGGCAACCGGACCTTAAAGTCCTGTTTATTTCCGGCTACCCGGATGATATACTTGATCAGCACGACATCCTGATCGAGGGTATCCCTCTTCTGGAAAAGCCTTTTTCCTCAGAAACACTAGCCCGTAAAGTTCGAGACGTGCTTGATTAATTTTCGGCGGGAACCAGCCAGATTTTTTCCGGCGGCAGATAAAGATTTACCGTTTGCCCGACGGGATATTGGTGAATGCTGGTCGCATCAGCCACAACTTCCATAACCAGCGGCAGATGGCCATTACCGGCCTGAGCCGAGATCTTAAAGCGGGCATGTGTCCCCAGATAGATGCTGCTCTCCACCCGCCCTTGAGCCATATTGGTCTCGATCCCATTACGGCCAATCATAACACCTTCCGGACGAATTGTCGCCAAAACAGCGCCATCAGACAACATAGCCGATTGACATCGAAACAGTCCCAGCGCTGTTTCGATAACCTGACCGCGTTTATGACCCGGAATAAAATTAACCCCTCCAAAAAACCGAGCCACGCGCTCATTAAGGGGACGCTCGTAAAAGGCTTGCGGCGGGCCGTATTGATGAAGTTGCCCCTCAAACAGCAGCGCGATTTGATCGGCCAGCACCACTGCCTCCTCTTGATCGTGCGTGACAAAGATAGTCGTCAACTTGAACTGCTGTTGAACATCGTGGATCAACTCGCGCATCTCACCCCGCAAATGGGCATCCAGATTCGACAGCGGTTCATCGAGCAGCAGGACACGCGGCTCAACGATCAAAGCCCGTGCCAACGCCACCCGCTGCTGCTGCCCCCCAGAGAGTTGGTGGGGCCGACGATCATCAAGGCCGGGCAGGCGCACCAAGGCCAGCATCTCGCTGACCCGGCGTTGGATGGTGCGCCGATCAACCCCGCGCATTTTGAGACCAAAGCCCACATTTTGGCTGACCGACATATGGGGAAAGAGTAGATGGTTTTGAAACGCCATCACCACTTCCCGCTTCTCGGTTGGCACGCCCACAATCGACTCCCCATCGAACAGAATATCGCCCTCAGTCGGGGTAATAAGACCGGCTATCATCTTTAGAGCCGTTGTTTTACCGCAGCCGGAAGGACCAAGCAGCGCCGTAGTGCGTCCGGGCGGCATCGTCAGGCTCAATGCCCGCACCGCCGGAGAATCACCACCGGGATAAATTTTGGTTAATTTTTGCAGATCAACCTGGGTCATAAGCGACCAATGCCTCCAATAGCTGCATTTTTACCGGTTAGATAGCGCGAAGTCAGCACGAGAAAAATAACTGCCGGGCCGATAAAGATGATGCTCAACGCAGCGGTAATGGCGTTGTCGCCGCTGTTGGCAAACGAGAAAAGCAGCAGCGGCAGTGTAATCA
>JAGRBY010000160.1 GCA_020433835.1 Anaerolineae bacterium
CGAATTTCCTCTGCTTTGGCGTGCTCGGCAATTTCTATGAGCAGTTCAGCATTGCCTAACACCGGTAAAAAAGGACCTTTTAAGTCGTGGGCCACAATTGAAAAAAATTTATCTTTGTCCGCATTGAGTTTACTTAATTCTTCGGCTTGTATGGCCAGAAACTCTTTTTCCAATCGCAGTTTTTCCTGTTCAATGCGTTCTGCTTCTAGTTGCTTACGGCGTTCGATTTCTTGCTTAAGCTGCTCATTGACCTTTTCCAACTCCCGTTTTTGTTCCTCAATAGTGGCAATGTCGCGATAGGATCGCAATGCTCCAATAACCGCCGTAATCATTTTTTCGCGAGTCATTTCGGTTTTTGTGGCGTAGTTATTGATATCGTAATCCATAAAAATCAATTCTTCCGGTGCTTTGCCAGGTTGACCGGTGCGAATAATGATGCGTACTAGTTTGTTTTCCATCACTTGGCGAACGTACTGCGCTAAATCTAAACCAGCCTTATCACTTTCCATCACCACATCAAGGAGTATAAGAGCTGTATCGGGGTGCTCTTGCAGCACCTTTCGGGCTTCCTCAGCTGAAAAAGCGGAGTGGAATTCTAACGATCTGTTTTCAAACGTTAATTTTTTGAGAGCCAGCCTGGCTACCTGATGTGACTCAAGTTTGTCATCAACAATTAAAACTTTCCAGTAATCGCAATATGCCAGTAGTTCTTCTTCTTGGAAAAGGCTATCTTGAGGGCTATCCTCTTCCGAGAAGAGACTCTCCTCGTTCGGATCGGTGCGGTGCGGTTCTTTTTTCATCATTTACTCCTTAAGGTTTAATTGAGACGGTAAATCAAGAATGAAGTGAGTACCCTCGCCGAGAGTACTTTCACAGCGAATGTGGCCTTGTAGTTTTTGGGTAACCAAATTGTAAACGATGTGTAATCCTAGCCCGCTTCCACCTCGATTGCGAGCCGTTGTAAAAAATGGGTCAAAAATTTGGGGCAGATTTTCAGTTGGTATTCCTGCTCCATCATCAGCATAGTGAATAGTGACTCTACCTTGGTTTTGGCTGACGTCAAAATGCAGCTTACCGGCTTTTTCATCCGGATAAGCATGTGTAATAGAGTTCATAACCAAGTTGGTCGCAATTTGGGCGATTGCCCCAGGGTAGCTGATCATGGTAATGGTTTCATCACCATTAACCGAAAGTGTGTGAGTCGTTTTCTTTAACTTTGGCTTTAAATTATAGACCGTATCTTCAAGGTAATGCTTAAGATTAAAGGTTCGTTTTTCGAGACTGGTCTGGTCGACAGCCACCTGCTTAAAGTTTTTAATAAGCTCCGCTGCCTGCTGTAGATTTCTCAATATCAGTTGGCTGCTTTCCTGAGCGGTCTCCAAATAGCCGGCCAGATCAGAGCGGGTCAAATTGTCGGCTTTGTAAATCTTAAGCAAGGCTTTGGTTTCATCCTCTAAAACCGATGCGGCTGTAATGCCGAAACCAACCGGATTGTTGATTTCGTGGGCTACCCCAGCTACCAGGCCCCCCAGCGCAGCCATTTTTTCTGACTCGATGAGCTGCGCTTGAGTGGCTTTCAATTCTTGCAAGGCCTGTTGTAACGCTTCGTTGGCTCGCTGGCGTTCGGTGATTTCTTGTTCCAGTTGCTGGTTTTTTGTTTCTAAATGTTTTTGTAGTTGTCGCAGAGCGAGATGGGTTTCAACCCGAGCCAAAATCTCTTCTACCTGAAACGGCTTGGTAATATAATCTACGCCGCCCACGGAAAATGCCTTTACTTTATCAAAAACCTCATTGAGCGCACTCAAAAAGATAATGGGAATCTGCCGGGTTTGCTCATGGGCTTTAAGCTGGCTACAAACTTCATAACCATCCGGATCAGGCATCATAATATCGAGCAAAATTAAATCCGGCGGATCGGCTTGGGCTGCTGCCAGCGCCCTGTCTCCATTTGTGGCTGGCCGAACGTGATAGCCCTGTTTCGATAAAATCTCGACCAGTAATCGTAGATTAGCACGTGTATCATCGACAACTAAAATCGTGGCCGCTGTTTCCTCTGGAGTTGGGTTTTGTATGTTCGGTTGGCTCACGATTACTCCTCAACTGTGTGAAGTAAATCTAATATTTTGTCGTATTCAAAGTCTTGGGCCAGATTTGCCAGAAGGCGAGCTAAGGGCAAGCTATGGTTTTCGATGCTCACGATCAAGTCATCGACCAGCACCATATCACTGCGTGTTGCCGCATCTTTTAGCTTCTCGATCACAGTAACGGGCAAAGCCGCTACGGCCGACTCGATCTGCGTCTGGCTCAAAGCGATATCGTCTAGTGGTGGCGATGCCGTTTTGTCCGCACGCCTTGTGGCCTCGTTGAGCGCTACATTATCTTCAAAGAGATATTTTACGTCGATATATTTCTGCATCATAGTGAAAATTTCTGTTTCACGAAAGGGTTTCCGTAAAAAGTCATCGCAGCCCGCCGAAGCCACAACCACCCGTTCTTCCTCAAACGTACTGGCGGTTAAGGCAACAATAGCTGTGTCTCGACCTTTAGATGCGGCCTTGATTTTACGGGTGGCTTCATAACCATCCATTACCGGCATACGCATATCCATCCAAATTAAATGCGGTTTCCAACGCTGCCAAATTTCAAAAGCTTCCAGCCCGTTACCGGCCTCCTGCACCTCAAAACCCAGCGGTTGCAATAATTTCATCATCAACTTTCGATTGGTGACACTATCATCCACCACCAAAATTCGGTATGTGGGCTGGTTTGGAGCTAGCCCAATTACACGGCGGCTTCGGCTTGATGTGCGGACCTCATCCGCTTGGGCTAAATGAGCATTGATATCAAATTGAAAAATAGAACCGTGCTGTAACACACTCTGCACCGATAGCTTTCCGCCCATTAATTGCACAAATTGATAGCTAATTGTTAAGCCTAAACCGGTCCCTTCCTGTGAAATTTGACCGGTATGCGTTTGGGTGAACGCTTCAAAGATACGCTCTATGTCTTCCGAGGCGATGCCAGGGCCGGTGTCTTCGACCTCAAAATGGATTGAGATAGCGGCTGATACAGTTTCTTGGGTTCCTTCCTTTTTTGTCAATGCCTCTTGTTGCTGCCAAACGCGGAGAGCGACACCCCCATCCTCGGTAAATTTTAGGGCGTTGTTAAGCAGATTGATCAACACCTGTCGTAATTTTACTTCATCGGTGCGAATAAATTGAGGGACGTTCGCTCGCTCGACGGTAAGCTGCAAGCGCTTGGTTTGTGCCCGCAGTCGGAACATATCCTCCAGATCATCGAGCATTTGATATAGATCAAAGTCGTTTTCATGTAATGTCGTTCGGCCCGACTCGATCTTTGATAGCGACAGTACATTGTTGATCAAGGTTAACAAATGCTCGCCGCTGCGATGAATAATCCGTAGATTTTCGTTGTAATCCTTGGGCAGTTCGGGTTCACCTGTTGTTTTATTTTGCATCATAAGCTGCGAAAATCCAATGATCGCGTTCAGAGGAGTACGCAGTTCGTGGCTCATGTTTGAAAGAAACTCACTTTTCGCCTGATTAGCAGCCTCAGCCGCCTGCCGAGCTTGTTCCAATTGGGTAATATCGTGGTAGATGATCAAAATAGATACTTGATCGTGATCGATCATAACCGGAACGGCTAAAATCTCAACATCAACCAGGTTGCCGTCTTTACGGCTTCGCTGCTCGATGACCCGAACCGACTGCCCCTGGCTAATGCGGTGGCCATATTTTACCGCCTGGCTACGAATCGGCTCCGGCGTGATCATATCATAGATACTTTGGCCGACAACTTCTTTTTGCGTATAGCCAAACAGTTTTTCGGCGGCCGGGTTCCATGAGATTATTTCAAAGCTGTTGGGCAAAATCATCACGGCAGCGACTGGACTGTTGAATAATAGCGTTTCAAACAACTGCTTCTCGCGCCGCAGTTGTTGGTGAAGCTGCGCGTTTTGAATTGCTCCGGCGGCCTGGTGAGCAAAGATTTGCAAAATCTTGGCATCCTCTTCGGTATACGCCCCCTGGGTGTAACTGTCAACGCCCAGCATCCCAATAGCTATATTACCCACCATCAGCGGCACGCCCATCCAGGCTCGAACCGCTTTGCTACCGGCCCACAGCTTATCATACGGCGGTTCATGCAAATCTTTGATAATCAGGGGTGCACGCGCTCTGAATACTTGGGCCGCCGGATCGTCGCTGGTTAGCGATATGTGCGCTCCCGCCCAATGAGCCGGTAAGTTGGCACTGGCAAATAACACCAGGTCACCTTTCTCATGCAGCGACAGGCCGGAACTGTCGTAAGCAATAACATTGCGTAGTTCCTCCATAATCTTGTCGAGTACAGTTTGTAAATCTAAACTGCCGCTAAGAGCAGTGGCTACCTGCCGTAGGCTTTCCGCCATACGCCGTTGACGGTGCTCTTCTTCAAAGAGACGTGCCACTTCAACGGCTCCGGCAATTTGGCCGGCAATGGTTTCGGCCAGTGTCATCTCTTCCGCGTTGAAAACACGGTTTGGATTGGTTGTATCCAAACCAATGGTTCCGATAACGTCACCCCTGGCCAGCAGCGGCACAATCATAAGGCATTCCGTGTTGCGTTCTTTCATAATATCATGAATTGAAGCCAGAAGAAGATTTGTTTGGGCTCTTTTAACCACAATGGGTTTTTTTGTCTCTAACACCGTTTGTGTCGCCATATTCCCTTTTAGGGGCATAATAATGCCCTTTGTGCTTGGGTCGTTGCGATTTCTTGAATAGTCGGCCACAACCTCAAGGTGGGTGCATTCATGATTAAGCAAGGTGATGCCGCAATTACGGGCGTTAAAGGCCAAAACCATTTCTTGGGCTACAAGCTCAAGGGCCGCCGGTAGATCAGTGACAGTTGCTACAGTTTGGGTTACGCTGTTAAGCAAAGCCAACTCGCCAACCCGCTGAGCCAGTTCATCGTGAGCACTTTGAATAACTTGCTCAGCCCGTTTACGTTCGGTAATATCAAGCACATAGCCAATAAGCTTGACTACGGTGCCATCTTGACTAATCGGCTGACCGCGCGTTGTTACATAACGTACTTTGCCATCCGGGTGTAGATGGCGCAGTTCGATAGTGTAGGCCGTGCCGTGAACTGCGGCCTGTCGAAAACTCTCGGCCAACAGTTTCGCATCAGCCGGATGCACAGCCTCAAGATAGGCCTCCAGTGACGGGCTTGCCGCGTGCGGATCGAGGCCGGTGATCCTAAACATCTCCTCTGACCAGGTAAATGTTTCTGTGGTCAAATCAAATTCCCAACTGCCTAGCTGAGCCAGCTGCTGCGTTTCAACCAGACGCCGTTCACTTTCTCGTAGAGCGTGTTCCGCTTGTTCCCGCTGTTCGATGTTCAAGCGCAGTTTATTGCTCTCGTTTCGCAATTCGCTCTCTAGATGCGCTTCGGCGGTCACATCCACAATTCGAGCTAAAAGCAGCGAGTCAGATGCGTGGAGGGGTTCAATTTGCAAATTAAAATAGCGGTCGTTATCTTCCAGCGCAGGCCGATAGATTTTGGATAATTTAAGGATATCCTCCTGATCGTTCAGCATCCGTTGTAGACTATCCTCAAGCCCTATCAGTTCGGGCAATGCCTCGGTTATCGGTTTGCCAACGAGCGATGTGAAATCATCCTCAATCCAATCTTTAAAGCGGGCGTTATTCGAACGAATGTCTAAATCTGTATCGATGACGGCATAGCCCCCATGCTCCACAATTTGAGCAAAAATCGATAATTCTTGCTCGATTCTCTCCCGCCGAAGAATGTCTTCCGTCAGTGCCTCATTAACCTCTTTAATTTTAGCGGTTCGTTCGGCCACCAGTTCTTCAAGATGATCACGATGGCGGCGCAGTTCAGCCACGGTTGTTTGAAGTTGTGAGGCCATAAGCGAGAAAGATTGGGCCAGCTGCCCTACTTCATCGTGCCGTTTGGCTGTGGTTTTGAGCGCCGTATCACTATCTATCTGCCAGGCTTCGGCGGCCAAGGCTTGTGTGGCCTCATTTAGCCGCAGAATAGGCTTGGTAATCCAGCGTGAGGTTAAAACACCCAGGCTAATCGCCGCCACCAAACCTAACAGCGATAAACCCAACGTGGTGTAAAGATTTCGGTTGATTTGCTCCATAAAGTCCGAACGCGGAATAACCACCACAATGAGCCAATCCAATCCTGATTTGTCGGATAAGGGCATGATTTGTAGAAAATGTTCGCTGCCCTCATAGTCAAACAGCAGTTGTTGCGAATGGTCGATGCCGGTCAAACTACCAAATTGGGCTACCAAATAGTCAACTCCGGCCCGTACAAGCGGCTCTTGGCTATTGAAAGCTGTGGGAGGTTGCCGGTTAAATCTATCGGCCAACGCCACCCCTTCGATGGTTGAAGAGGCGAGCATTTGCCCGTTGCGGTCGATGATAAAGGCCTGGCCTGTTTTGCCTATTTTCAGGCCGCGCAGAAAGGTGTTCACTTGTTCCAGCGCGATCTCTGTCCCTAAAACGCCTTGTAGCTTGCCGTTGCTATCATAAACAGGGTGGCTGGCCGCAACAGACAATTCTCGATTGGTGAATTCTGGAAAAATCTCGCTCCAAACCGGCTGGTGAGCCTGTTGAGCCGCCACGTACCAGGGGCGTAGGCTGGCGTTGTAATCGGCAGTGGCGCTTAATAACGCTGTGCGACGGCCTTGTTCATCGGCGGCGTAAATTTCAAACGCGCCCGGCTCGAAGTTGTCGGTAACTTCAATCGTAAAAGGTGTGCCGCCTTGCCGCACCCGACCGGCTCCAACAAAACCACCGGCTTGATTGCCCCAATAGATATAGCTGGCGTTATCAAAACGCTGAATTTGGTTCCAGAAATAAGACTCTAACGCTGTTTGATCGGTGGCATCAATCAATCCGGTGTGAATATTATCGGCATTAATTTCGTTGATTAAAATGGGGATTTCGAGATAACGATCAAGCTCTTGCTCAATTCGCGCGGCTGTTTCAAGCTGAAGTTGATAGGCTAACGCATTGACTGCATCACGCCCACTGCCAAATGAGAGCGCACTGACCAGAGCAACCGTAATGGTGATGGGAATAATAAAGAGCGCAATAAGATAGGTTCGAATGGATACCTGCCCCAACGACTTTGCCAGCCATTGACTCGCCCAACGTTTTGTCATTACATACCTACAACTTTTTATTTAGAGATTTTTGTCGGCAGCTGTATGGTAAAGGTTGAGCCTTGGCCCGGCTCACTCTCAACACTGATCTCACCGGCCATCAGACGGCACAGGTTGTGCGTAATCGCTAACCCCAGGCCGGTGCCGCCGTATTTGCGCCGGGTCGACATATCAACCTGTGTAAACGCTTCAAAGATGTGCTCCATCTGTTCGGGAGCCATACCGATACCCGTATCTCTCACCCGAAAAATGATCTGCTCACTTTCCGGATCGGTCGGATCGGCTGTGGCTCGATAGGCTTTGAGCATGATCTGCCCCTGTCGGGTAAATTTAGCTGCGTTGTCGAGAATATTGCGCATGATCTGGCGCACACGTCCCGGATCGGAAGCCATCGTCCCCAGGTCATCGGCCATCTCAACCGTTAGCGTGTTGCCGTTGGCCTCGATGGCCGGTTGAACCTGCTTGACTAGCAGTTCGACCATTGATTTCACGGGGAACGGTTCAATTTGCAGCTCCATCTTTTCGGCCTGGAGTTTGGCAATGTCTAACACCTCATCAACCAGATGGAGTAGATGCTCACCGGCACTTTGAATTTTGTCCAAATCCGGCTCAAGGTCGCTGTAACCCCGTTCTTGCGCATCTTCATGCAAAAGTTGGGTGTAGCCTAAAATAGCGCTTAGGGGTGTGCGCAGTTCATGGCTCATATTGGCCAGAAAGGTGGTTTTGGCCTGGTTGGCGGCTTCGGCGGCCTCCTTTGCCTGAGCCAGATCGGCATGGCTTTTTTCTAAATCGGCCAAGAGGGTAGCCAACTCCTGGCGGCTAATCTCCACCGTTTGAATATCGCGATAGGAGCGCAACGCGCCCATGACGGTGGTCATCAACTTTTCCCGTGTTAGCTCCGTCTTAATTTTATAATCATTAATGTCGTAATCGAGGATAACCTCAGCTTCCGGCGCTTGACCCGGCTGCCCGGTACGCAGCACAATCCGAACCAGCTGATTCTTGAGAATTTTTCGGATGTAACGGGCCAGCTTCAATCCCGAGTCATTCTCTTCCATAACCACGTCCAGCAGAATCAGCGCGGTATCCGGGTGGGCCTCGATCAACAGCTGGGCCTCTTCCGCCGAATAAGCGGAGATGAATTTGAGCGGCTTGTCTTCAAATTCAAATTTGTGCAGAGCCAGCCGGGTAACGTGGTGGGCCTCGGCCACATCATCGACCAGCATAATTTTCCAGTAACCGACCTTGTCTGATGAGCCGAGCTGAGACTCCTCGCTAAAAACAAGGCGATCATCTTCCGTATGGGGATCTTCAGAAAGTTTGGTCATTTTTACCTCAATCTAAACGGTTGCTAGCTTTGGCAATTGGCCGTAGATCAATCCAGCATGCGCAGGCAAAGCCCTATCGGCGGTTGCCTTGCGGTCTACGAATTATGGGTGCATCGCGCTTAGATGGCCGGCACCTACAGCGATAACACATTGTGGACTTTTATTTTACCATAAAAATGAAGGGAATCACCTTCAAATCGAGCAGCCCAGCCTGTTTTAATCTTCACCCTATGGTTTTCTCTGTGATGGAGTTTGGAAAAGTTGCATATCTCGCCAAGTCAGATGATAATCGCCCAAACTTAGCGAAACTTAGACAAGGAGGTCTTATGTTTAATTTGGTCATTGCATTAGAAGAAAGAGCACGGCGACAACCGCAAGCCACAGCCATTATTTTTGGCGATACGCGCCTCACTTACGCTCAACTGAACGGCGCGGCCAATCAGGTAGCCGGCGGTCTGGAAGCGTTGGGGATTACCCATGGCGATAAAGTTGCGCTAAGCTGCCCTAACCTGCCCTATTTCCCCATTGTTTATTACGGCATCTTGAAAACCGGGGCGACAGTGGTGCCGCTCAATGTGCTGTTTAAACGGCGCGAAGTCGCCTACCATCTGGCCGACTCGCAGGCCAAAGCCTATTTCTGTTTTCAAGGCACCTCGCAATTGCCGATGGGCCAGGAAGGTCACGCCGCATTCACCGACACACCATCGTGCGAGCATTTTTTCATGATTACCGCCGATCCCTCGGCCCCTTCGCCCATTGAGGACACCACCACGCTTAGGTTGCTGATGCACAACCGTTCGCCCGTATTCGATACTTTACAAACTGAGGTCGAGGATGGTGCGGTTATTCTTTACACCTCCGGCACCACCGGCCAACCCAAAGGGGCGGAACTGAGCCACGCCAATATGTTCTTCAACGCGCTGGTCAGCAGCCAAATGTTGCACCTCTCGGCGGATGACACCACCTTGATTGTGCTGCCGCTGTTCCATTCGTTTGGACAGACCGTATTGATGAACGCCGGCATCTACGCCGGCGCTGCTAACGTCTTGCTGCCCCGCTTCGATGCTGATGCCGTGCTGTCGGCGATGCAGCAGGAACAAGTCTCTGTCTTCTGTGGCGTGCCGACCATGTATTGGGCGCTGCTTAACCACCCCAATGCCGAAAAGTACGATCTGGCGGCCATCGCCCAAAATCTGCGCCTCTGCGTTTCCGGCGGATCGTCAATGCCGGTTGAGATTTTACGGGCGTTCGAGGCGAAGTTCAACGTGCCGATTTTAGAGGGTTACGGCCTATCGGAGTGCTCGCCGGTGGTTTCATTTAATCACCTTGATCGCGAGCGTAAACCCGGCTCAATTGGTACGCCCATTTGGGGAATGGAAGCGCGGATTGTCGATGCGCAAGATCAAACGCTGGCCCCCGGCGAGCGCGGCGAACTTATTGTTCGCGGCCACAGTGTGATGAAGGGCTACTACAATCGCCCCAACGAAACCGCCGAAGTGCTGTACGATGGCTGGTTTCACACCGGCGATGTCGCCACGATGGATGATGACGGTTATATCACCATTGTTGACCGGCTCAAAGATATGATTATCCGGGGGGGATTTAGCGTTTATCCGCGTGAGATCGAAGATGTACTGATCACCCACCCCGATATTTCATTGGTAGCGGTCATTGGCGTACCGGATAAGAAGCAGGGCGAGGAGATTAAAGCCTACGTTATCCTCAACAAAGACGCGGCCATCAGCGCCGACGCTATTATAGCGTGGAGTAAGGAAACCATGGCCGCCCACAAATATCCCCGACTGGTTGAGGTTGTCGACACGCTGCCGATGACGGCCACCGGCAAGATTTTGAAGAAAGAATTACGCGCAATTTAGAAAATAAAGTGTAGGGGGCAAATTGATGTTGCAGCGATAAAACAACAGTGGATTGTGAAAACAGACGGATGAGACGCGTAAAAATTCGTTCCTTTCGTCAATCCGTTGTTGTCTATTTGTTGCAATATGTCGTTGACTACTACAATTTAGTAAAGTAGCGACAAAGTTTACTTTGTCTATAACGAGCCTCTAAACGGGATAAACAACCACCTTATCCCGCACATGCAACGCAACTTGCTGTCCGGCATAAAACTCGCCTTCAGAGCCAAGCAACCGGCTGTGAAGCTGCCGGCCGGACGGGAGTTGCAGTTTGAGCAGTTGATCATGCCCAAAATATTCGCGTTCGATAATGGTGGCTGAACCCGCCTCGCCGGCGGTGAGGAGTAAATCTTCGGGCCGCAGCATTACTTCAACCGGGCCGCTGTACAGTCCAAAGACCGGCAGTTGGCCCAACTCGCAGGCGACCTGGCCTTTATGGGCTTGCCCCGGTAGAAAGTTGGCGTTGCCCAAAAAGGTAGCGACCTCTTTATTAATCGGTCGGCGATAAAGCTTGTAGGGCGAGTCGGTTTGCATGATGCGCCCGTTAATCATCACCGCCACTTCATCGGCCAGGCTGAGGGCTTCTTCCTGGTCGTGGGTGACGAAGATAACCGTGGCGTGGGCTTCGCGCAGAATGTGGCGTACCTCGGCCCGAATTTGGGTGCGCAGTCCGGCATCGAGGTTGGAGAACGGCTCATCGAGCAGAATGAGCTGCGGCTGCGGAGCCAGGGCGCGGGCCAGCGCCACCCGCTGCTGCTGCCCGCCCGACAGTTCGTGCGGCATGCGCTTGTGTAGATTGGGCAGCCCGACCAGCTCCAACACATCGGCCACGCGCTTCTTTTTGTCGATGCCGCGACCCAGACCGTAGGCCACGTTATCGGCCACGGTCATGTGCGGGAAAAGGGCATACTCTTGAAAGACCATGCCGACGCTGCGTCGTTCAGGCGGAACGGACTTGTGAGGTTCGCTGACCACCTGCCCGCCGATTTCGATGCGGCCCTCATCCGGCGACTCAAAGCCGGCCAGCAGCCGCAGCGTGGTGGTTTTGCCGCAGCCACTTGGCCCCAGCAGCGCCAAGAAGTTCCCCTCACGCAAAGAGAGGTTCACCCCATCAACCGCGCGAACCTCTCCAAAAATCTTCGATAGTTTTTCACAACGGATGGCAATAGAACTCATTGACGCGCTTTTTTATCTTCCTGAGCGAGGATAATCCAGACCGCTACGGCGGAAACCATCACCAGCAGCAGCGACGGGACAGACGCCTGGGTGAAAAAGGCTTCGGCGGTGGTGTCCCAAATATGCGTGGCCATGGTTCTGAAGCCGGTTGGCCCCAGAATGAGCGTGGCCGGCAGCTCTTTCATCGCCGTTAAAAAGACCAGCGCGATGCCGGTTAAAAGGCCGGGCCGGATCAGCGGCACCGTCACCGCCGACAGCGTTTGGAGCGGCGTGCGCCCCAAATTGCGCGAGGCTTCTTCCAGGCGGGGGCTAACTTGCAGCAGCGAGGCCCGCGTACTGCCGACGGCCTGTGGCAAAAAGCGCACAACGTAGGCGAAAATCAGCATAAAGATGGTTTGGTAGAGGAACAGGGCGTAATTGGCCCCGAAGAAGACCAGTGACAGCGCGATGACCACCCCCGGCAGCGCGTAGCCCAGATAGGTACTGCGCTCCAGCCAGCGGCTCACGCGGCCCGGATAGCGGATGGCCAGCACCGCCACCGGAATAGCGGCAACCATGGCCATTAACCCGGCCAAACCGGAGCCGAGCAGCGAGTTGAAAACCACATCGAAGCGCAGGGTGAGCGTTTCGCCGGCCAGCGTGCCGCGCACAAGCCAAAAGCCAACCACGGCCAGCGGTGTTAGCAGAGCCAGCAGCGTTACCACCGCGCACAAGGCAAACGCCGGCCAGCGCCACTTGCCCAAAGCAATGGTGCGAGCCGGTCGCAGTGCTCCGGCGCTGGAGCGATAGTAGCGGGCCTGACCGCGCATGCGATGTTCGAAGATCAAAATAACCAGCGTCATCGCCACCAGCAGCAGGGCCAGCACCGCGGCCACACTGCGGTCAAACGAGGCGCTGTATTGCATGTAGATGGCCCGCGTGAAGGAGTCGAACCGTAACATCGAAACGGCTCCAAAGTCGCTGAGGGTGTAGAGGGCTACCAGCAAGCCACCGGCCACCATCGACGGGCGCAGATGGGGCAGCGTAATCTCGCGAAAGACTTGCAACTGGCTGCGGCCCAAACTGCGGGCAGCTTCTTCCAGGCTGGGATCTAAGCCGCGCAGCGCTGCGCGAACGCTGAGCAATACGTACGGATACGAAAACAAGGTCAAGGCGATAAACGCGCCGGGGAAGCCGTAAATGG
>JAGRBY010000161.1 GCA_020433835.1 Anaerolineae bacterium
TGGTCTTTTACCGTTGATGATGCCAAGCAGGTTTTTGCTGATTACTACTCCGTATTTTTATCTTGTTAAGGTACTAGCTCAAATGGATAAGAATTCAGCGAGCGAAGGGTTCAAGGATGAAATTGTAAATCTCTCATTAAAATTTTTAACCTTTATTGCTTCAAAAACTGTTGAAGTTGGGACTTCGGGATTAATTAAGCCGTTTGAGATTTATCAAGATGCTAAGGCGATAATTAAGCCTAGATTTGAGGCTATTCGAGCATGGAATGAAATCGACGAAGCCTTTGCTAAGGTTGTCAATACCTACGTTGGTACGAATGGACGGTTAGTTATTTTTATTGACGATCTAGACCGCTGTTTACCCGAAAATGCAATACAAGTCTTTGAAGCAATTAAACTTTTTTTGGCCAAGAAAAACTGCATATTTGTCTTATGTGTCGATAAGCAAAGCATAGAAGATGCCATATCTTTAAGATATAAAGACAAACTACAGATGTCCGGTAGCAAATATTTAGAAAAAATAATCCAACTCCCATTTATTTTACCCCTAGCGCAGCCTGATAACATCAAGAATTATGTGAAAAATTTAGTGGGGGAAGCAAAGATACATAGAGCAGAAAATGTAATAACCTTAGGGGCAGGAGGCAATCCTCGTCGGATAAAGCGTTTTGTGAATACGTTTTCGTTGTTGCGAGCAATTTCTCCAAGAAAAGATTTAGATGAAAGTGTCCTGGCTAAACTAGTAATGATTCAACTACGATTTCCAGATTTTTATTTACTTCTCTGCGATAATTCGAAAGCTATAGATCAGGTATTGGAATTAAGTCAAGGTGAGAGAAAGTTACCTACTTTTGATAGTGAAATTTACAAGAGGCATCTTTATAATTCTCAATTAATTGATTTTCTAGCAAAGACACAGGATATTAAACCCAGACATGACAACTGGTCTCCATATTTTTATCTTACGGAGATGATAAATATCTCTGACTAATTCAAAGTGTTTAAATAGTAAGTTAATTCTGAACTGGAAGTTATAATGAACGATTATAAGGGTACAGAAGTATTAAATTTATTGAGTAGCTTATCACCAGATCCGCTCACTGATGATGTACGAGATTTATATAATCAAGCTTTTGTTGAGAAAGCCAGTAACCCAGGAGAGGCAATTAAATTATGTGAAAGAGCATTGGCTGTGCTTAGGGAAAAAAACAAAAGTAAATTTAAAGTTTCGTATGCTGTGGGATTATGCCATCTGCTCATTGCATCAATATTCCTCAATCAAAGTAAAAAAATTGATCTGGAACAGGCGAAAGAGTCCTTCTTAGAAAGTAAACAGGCATTTCAAAGATCTCAGCATAGTCAATATGCAAGTTTAGCCTCGCTAGGTTTAGCTATTGTGCTAAGAAAGTTAGGGTGTGTTGCGAAAGCGAGTTCAGCTTGTGAAGAAGCTCAAATGTATATTGATGATCATTCCCCGCCTACTGGAGTAAGTAAGGACGAATTAAGGAACGCGATTAAGGAGGAAAGAGCAGAAATTCAGAAGAAACCTGAACTAGAAGAAAAACTCTTATCCTCTTCAGACGAAATAATACTACCTATTATCAAATTTTCTTTGGGGGACAAACTGATTGCTGCTGGTAGAAGAGGACCTGCGGATTTAAATCTTCTATCACGTAAAGATTTTGAACAATTTAGGGAACTAGAAAAAGTCATAATTGATTTAAGTAAACGTCGTAGTGCTCGAACTGCGGGTTATGTTCTAGAGATAGATGATAAAGTTGAAATTCAAAGTGACTCATTAAGTGAAGGTGATTGGTTGCTAATTGACGATAACCCTCAAAAGTTAAGAAGTGGAGGGCGTATTGCTGTGTTGATTAGAGGGTTAAGAAAACCTATCGCAAGTTTAAGAATTTTTATAAAAGACAAAGATCATTTCTATCTAAAAGGCGAAGGAATAACTTCGATCGTTATTGCTAGGTATAAAGCTAATTTTGCAGACATAAAAAGTGCCTACAATATTTACCAAGAAAAAGTTATAGGTAAACTTCCGCATGATGTGCACATAAGTGGGCCAATAATTCGAGAGCCAATTAAGCAAGAAACAATTAATGATATAATAAAAGGGTTTGTCTGGCCGATCCCTATATTTCAAGATGTAACAAAAGAGATGAATTCTCAGAATTCAGAAAGTTGGAAATACGAATATCTAAATCGACCTCACAGGATGGACGCAGATTATTTCGGGTTTGTTACTCCTGATAACGCTATGGAAAATGATAAAATCTGCAAAGGTGATATAACACTTATTCGAAAGGATAGTAAGCTTTCTGGGAATGACATTGGCGTTTTAAGGATAGAAACACAAGAGGAAACTACTGTAGTTTTAAGAAGATACCGGTATATAAAAGATAACCAGATAAAAAATTTACCTCATTGGTTATTAGAGGCAAGTCAACCCGCTGGACCTCACTTAGTTGTAATATCAGATGAAAAAGATCAAAATGACATTATCGAATACTATGATCGAGTAATGATCAAATCAGACGCCATATTCAAATATTATTGTAATGCACGTGTTTCAGTTGTAGGAAAATATATTGAAACAATTAAACGAGCAGATAGTTGAATATTCTTGGTTATTTCTTTAGGCTGTTAAACTTATGTATTCTGACTCTAGTATATACCAACGACCAATTCCATGTCCATACGCTGTGATTAATTGCGACTCTTTTAGTATTTCTTCTGGTAGTACATCTTTATTGAAGCAAACTCGCACTTCCTGAGGGTAATATGCATATTTTGATTTAAATTCTTGATAGCTTATTTTCCTGGTAGGACTTAAATCACAGGGGCTATAAACGTAATAATCGTTGGGTATTCTCATCGATAGTGGTCGTAATACAACTGTTTGCATTGTGTCAAACATTGTTGTATCGGGTTCAGATTGTTCGAAAAGGGAATAATTATATCTTTTCATTTGTTAATCAAGATCCGTTTCAAGAAAAACTGTGTAAGTTAATTTGCTAAGAAGAATATATAAGGATTTGCTAAAAATATTCAATAGATATTTTCTCCTAACAACCTCTGTTGAGAATTACTAAATTAACAAAAGAATTTATGGAAATTCTGAACATTTGTTCTGTAACCCCTAATATACGTTTTTTTCTATGAACTGTCAATATTTAAGGAGGAGTTACTTGTGGAAAGAACGATTGTTGAATTATATGAAGAGGAAAAACGCGAGTTTCAGAACCTCCAACTAAATGGCATTGATCTTGCTGAAAAGTCACTAAGAAAGATTGATTTTACAAGAACTGTTTTACGTGGTGCTCGTTTAGATAAAATTAACCTGACTTTAGCGAATTTGAGCGAGGTTGATTTAAGTGGAGCCAGCTTGAAAGAAGCAAACCTGAGTTCTACTAATTTGTTTAACACAAACTTTAGTAATGCCGATTTAAGTAATTGTAATTTAACTGCTGCAACAAATGAAGAACCTGAAGAAAGACGAACAGAAACAGGCCAAGAACAACCCTTAAAGGTTATGCCTAATGTCGAAGAGGAAAAAATAACAGAATCTCGTGAGGCTAAAAAAGAGCGGACAGAAACAGACCAAGAATTACCTGCAAATGTCCCGTCCAATGAGGAAGAGGCGAAGGCCACAGAACCTCGTGAGAGTGAAGCAGGGCAGATAGAAACAGACCAAGAATTATCTGCAATTGTTTCGTTTAATGAAGTTACAGAGGTTCACCAGGATCAAAGCCAAAATATACCTGACTCTTCCACTGGTTTTATAGATCAAGTAAAGAGGCGTCTTACCACTCTCTTGTCCAAATATTTTACATTCTTGAATTCAGAAGAAGCTTATATGTCTAACTTAAGTGGAGCCAACTTACAGCAAGCTAACCTTAACGGTGTGTCTCTCAAAAACGCCAATTTCGAACTGGCCAAATTAAATGGCGCCAGCTTGCGAGGCGCG
This sequence comes from Anaerolineae bacterium, assembly GCA_020433835.1. Next base: position 3,977 of record JAGRBY010000161.1, read on the forward strand.
ACCTTAAGTCAAGCCAATCTCACTATGGTGGACCTGACCGGGGCCGATTTTAGCGGAGCTGTTTTAAGCGCAACTAACTTGAGCAAGGCTAACTTACGAGCGGTTAACTTTCAAGGAGCTGATCTAACCGGCGCAGATTTTACCAAGGCTGATCTCCGCCATGCTAATTTGAGTGGTGCTAATCTAACAGGTGCTAATTTGAAAAATGCGCATCTAGGTGATACTGAGTTAACCGGCGCAACAATCGAAGGGATTAAGACAAACTGGCAAACAATCTTGCCTGATGGAAAAAAACGCTATTTCTTTTCAAGTATTAGAAAATATTTAGGCAAGCCTGTTGATTTGAATAAAGCCTACTAAATGAACCTTGCCACATCAATTAAACCCCAATTGACACCCACCCTCTTCCGTGCTACACTCATCTTAATGCGCCGATCAAGACGAGTACCTGGATCACCCTACGCCAGAGAAAGAAGGCCATAGGCTGCAAGCCTTCCCCGTAGTGTCCCGGCGAAAACCCCTTGAGAGTGGAGACTTGAACGCTTTTAGCCAGTATGGTCTTCCGGTTAGCCCCGTTATCGGCTGCGAATGAGTGTGAAGCGTAAACGATAAAGGCTGAGGCAAAGGCTAAGGCGAAGAGATTAAGTTACGTTTTGCTAAATTTGGGTGGAATCGCGAGAATATCAACCTCGCCCCAATAGGGGTGAGGTTTTTTATTTAAGGAGGTTATTATGGCCAAGCGAAAACGAAGCAACCGGGACGGCAGCGGTGCAAAATTGCACCCGATCAAAGATTACCGGAGTGAGCAGTATACCCCCTACATCTTTGAAGTAGAGACCGGCATTTTGGAAACTTGGACTATAGAGCCGGATCTGCGAGACGGCGATGTGCGGGATACGCTGCGCCAACTCATGCAAAGCATGAAACGAAGTGGTGAGCTGCCGCCAGAGGTGACGACGGAGGGCGGCAAAAGAACGGAAGCTATAAATCTTCTGGAATGGCGCATTCTGGAGGGCTTGCGATTTGGGTTTGAGAAACATGGCCCTTTGAACGTTGAGGCCATCATCGGTATCCTTAGCGTTATCAATCACTCCGTTGGTACCTGGAATCGGGGAATGCGTGGGCAAGAGTATCTCACATATATCCGCGATTTTCTGGGCGGCATGGGTGTCGAAGTACGGGAAATTACCGAGGAAGAGGCCGAGTCACTGCTCATCGAAATCCCCGATGAAATCGAAACCGAGGCCGATCCGCCACGCCGTAAGAAATTTTTGGGACTAATTTAAGCCTGTTTACCGGTAACATCTTTATCACGACCTTTGCACTTTAAAGTGTTACGACAAGAAACCAGGGTTTTTAGCGTTAAAAAGAAACGTCTATTGCCCAAAAGGGTCTCAATGAGACATCCAAACCCTGGTTTCTAAAAAAGTGCAAACAGAGTGTTTATCTGCTTGGACCGGAACATATACAAATCAATTCAGGAGTATTTCTATGAAATCAAACGAACTCGAAAAAGACGATCTCTACAAACTTCGACACAGTGCGGCCCATGTCATGGCTCAGGCCGTGCAGGAATTATACCCGGAAGCCAAATTAGGCATCGGCCCGCCCATCGACACCGGTTTCTACTACGATTTCGATCTGGGGATCGATGCTGAGGGCAAGCCGCGCACCTTTACCCCGGAAGATTTGGAGGCTATCGAAAAACGGATGCGCCAGATCATCGCCGGCAAGCATACGTTTCAATACAAAGAGGTCAGTGCCGATGAAGCCCGTGAGCTTTTCAAAGATCAACCCTACAAGCTGGAACTGATCGACGGTTTGGCTCAGGGCGGTATTGACGAATACGGCAACGAAACTGACGAGCAGCCGGTTATCAGCACCTATCAACAAGATTCATTTGAGGATCTGTGCCGAGGCCCGCACGTTGAAGCTACCAACAAAATTCCGGTCGATGGCTTTAAGCTGATGACGGTGGCCGGCGCGTACTGGCGTGGCGATGAGCATAATCCGATGCTCCAACGGATCTACGGTACGGCTTGGCGCAATAAGAAAGAGCTTAAGCAGTACCTTGATATGCTCGAAGAGGCTAAAAAGCGCGATCACCGCAAGTTGGGCAAAGAGCTGGATATCTTCACCTTTGATGATGAAGTGGGTCCCGGTCTGCCGCTGTGGCTGCCGCGCGGCGCGGTTTTGATCGAAGAGTTGGAAAAGCTGGCCAAGGAAATGGAAGAGAAGGCCGGTTATCAGCGCGTGCGCACGCCGCACCTGACCAAAGAGGATCTTTTCTTGCGCAGTGGCCACCTGCCTTATTATGAAGAAAGCATGTACCCTCCGATGGAGATGGAAGGCGTTCGTTACTTCATCAAACCGATGAACTGCCCGTTCCACCACAAAATCTTCGGCAGCCGACCCCGCAGCTACCGCGATCTGCCGGTGCGGTTGGCCGAGTACGGTACTTGCTATCGCTACGAAAAAAGTGGCGAACTGTTTGGCCTGATGCGCGTCCGCTCGATGCAGATGAATGATGCCCACATTTACTGCTCTGAGGAACAGTTTGAGCAGGAGTTTATGGGCGTTATCGCCATGTATATCGAATATTTCCGCATCTTTGAGATCGAGAAATATGCTATGCGTCTCAGTACCCACTCTAAAAAGGATTTGGGTAAAAAGTATGTCGATAATGAACGGCTGTGGCTTAAAACCGAAGATATGGTGCGGCGGGCGATGGACAACGGCAACGTGCCGTATAATGAGGTAGCGGGTGAAGCCGCTTTTTACGGCCCTAAAATCGATGTCGAAATCTGGAGCGCCATTGGCCGTGAGTTCACGCTGGCTACGAACCAGGTCGATTTTGCCGTACCGGAGCGTTTCGAGCTGGCCTTCGTCAACTCTGACGGCGACGACGAAACGCCGCTCTGTATCCATCGCGCTCCGCTGAGTACCCACGAGCGGATGGTCGGCTTTTTAATCGAGCATTACGCCGGCAAATTTCCGGTGTGGTTATCGCCGGAACAGGTGCGCATTATCCCCATCACCGAGGCCCATAACGACTATGCCGTGCAACTTCAAAAACGGCTGCGGGCCGAGGGTATCCGGGCCGAGGCCGACCTGGGTTCCGACCGGATGAACAACAAAATTCGGCAGGCGCAGTTGATGCAGGTGCCTTATATGCCGGTGATTGGTGATCGGGAGATGGAGGAAGGGACCATCGCTCTGCGCAAACGCGACAACAGCCGCCAAAACGGTCTGCCGGTTGAGGCGTTTATCGCTTCGGTTAAGGAGAAGATCGCTACGCGGTCGAATGGGTTGTAAGTTAACACGCGCCTGACGGGAATTATTTACGGCGGCGACCATCATCATACGTTTCTAAAATACCGGCGACAATGTTGAAATTTGTGCAAATTCTCTGTTTTTTTGACAGAATTGATACAAATTTTCAACCGATTTAAGACGTTATGAGCTTAGGCTTGAGATATTCTGCTTTGAGGTGTCTCATCATGAGTCTTATAACCTTAAGTCTCTTTGTCGCCGGTTTTATTTTGCTTATTGGTGGAGCCGATTTGCTGGTGCGGGGAGCCTCGAAACTGGCTTTGGCCGCGGGCATTTCGCCGTTGGTTGTCGGTTTAACCGTGGTGGCGTATGGAACCAGTGCCCCGGAATTGGCGGTTAGCGTTCAATCGAGTTTTGCCGGAGTGGCCGATATTGCTGTGGGCAATGTCGTCGGCAGTAATATCGCCAATGTTCTGTTGATATTAGGGGTGTCAGCGATGATTGCACCCCTGGCGGTGTCGATACAGTTAGTTCGTTTTGAAGTGCCGCTGATGATCGGTTTATCGGTATTGGTGCTGGTTTTGGGGCGGGATGGCCAGATTGGACGGGGTGACGGTCTGCTGCTATTTGCCGGAGGTGTTGCCTACACCGTTTTTGCTGTTTGGCAAAGCCGCCGAGAAAATAGCGCTAAAAAGAAGGCCCAAGCGGCCTTATCAGCCGAGGATGAAGTTCCTGAAACTCCCTCGCATCCCAAACAGATTTTGTTTCAACTGGGTTTAATAGCCATCGGTTTGGTGCTTCTGGTTCTTGGAGCCAATTGGCTGGTTGATGGAGCCGTGATGATCGCCACCCACTTCGGTGTTAGCGAACTTATCATCGGCCTAACCGTTGTGGCCGTTGGTACCTCGCTGCCGGAGATGGCCACTTCAGTGGTGGCGAGTATACGGGGCGAACGCGATATTGCCGTGGGCAATATTGTCGGCAGCAATATTTTTAATATCTTAGTGGTCCTGGGGCTATCGGGTACGGTTTCGCCCCTGGGTGTTGCGGTCTCGAACTCGGCTTTGGTGTTTGATATTCCAATAATGATTGTTGTTGCCTTTGCTTGTTTGCCTGTTTTCTTTACCGGCAGCCTGATTGCACGTTGGGAAGGTGCTCTGTTCTTTGGTTATTATGGTGCTTATGTGGGTTATTTGATTTTACGCGCTGCCCACCAGCCGCTTTTGCCCGCTTTTAATTTGACGATGATGGCGTTCGTCATTCCCCTCACGGTAATTACATTGATCATCTCTCTTGTTTCAACCTGGCATCAGAAAGGATATCGGGGTGCCAACTAGCAAAATTTAGTAGTTGCGGGTACAATGTTCTGTACAACGAACTACGAAACTTAGTCTTTCAGGCCAAGAAACTCCACTATTTCGTAAAAAAGAATATTCGAATGCGTCATTAAAACTGGGAGGTTAGTGGTGCAACGATCGATCAACGTTCAAGCCCGAGGCGTACGGGGCTGTCTGGCCCTGCTTTTTTGCCTCGGCACTTTTGCGCTAGCTTGGGCTGGGTTAACCGGGCAGGCCGGCGCTGAAGGAAGCCGCGATTTGTATCCTACCGGTGCAAGCGGTAACAGAGCCAACATAGAGTGGCGTAATAGTTTTTATGGTAGTTTTCTGCGGCGGCGCTCGTTATTTCAAGTTTATGCCGAAGCCGGAGAAGTTATGTTGTTGGGTTCCAGTGCGGTTGGTGTTAACCAAGGCGATATTCGGGTGTATAACCCAAACCGGATAAACGGTATTACGGGTGATGAAAATATTCCCAAAAACCCAAATTTTAGCTGCGAGACCCAACGGGGTAATACCGGCAACGCTAATCAGGGTCGCATTACCAGCCGTACTATGGAACTGGCCGGTCCTGATACCATTATCGATCCGGCGACAGCAGCACCCGGTAACGATGTCTCTAATGGCTATGTTCCTTGTTTTTATACCGCCCCTGAAAGCGGTATTTATTACGTAATATTTTTAGGGCCGGATGGCGATAACTCGGATGCTGAAATTGCACCGACGGGGCAGGTTGATTTGTCGAGTTCGGCTAATTTTAATGCCCAACAAGGTACAAGCGTTGCTGCCTGGGATGTTACTATTCGCTTCGGCTTAACCTCAACAACAGATATTAATGGACGGTTGTACGTTAATTATCTAACGCGTTTTACCGGCGGGTGGCCGCGACCATCCAATTCGCGCTATTTTATTTATACGGATGACGGCTATCTCTATCGTACGGATATGCGCGGCATCGACGCCAACGGCTTTATTGTATATGCCAATGATATAGGTTTTCTCGATAGTGACGGATCGCCCCTTTATCAGGATGTGGTGGCCGATCCTTCAGCTTCCAGCCAAGAGCAAAACCAGCTACAGATTTTACTTGGCGGGGTTAGTTTATCGCCACCCTCACATCTTATCTTTTTTAATCCTCCGAGCCAGGAAGCAATAGAAGCGAATAACTTTCCTATAACCCCTATCATTCCTCAGATTCTGTCTCTTGAATTTGAAGGTTCGCTGACCGATAATGATACATTTGTGGGCGGTGGCGGTGTCTTTACCTTTACCAGCAATACATCCGGCATTTTCGAATTGATTATTAGCCGCGATGGGGTTGACTTTTCGCCCGATAATCCGTTAAATCGAGCGTTTCAGGAAGCACATTCGGTTGGCAGCAACACGCTCATTTGGGATGGCCTTGATAATAACGGCGACCCATTTCCTGTGGGGAATGGCTATCAAGCCCGCGTTATCAACCGGGGTGGTGAACATCATTTTCCCATGTTGGATATCGAGAGTAGTTTGGAAGGTGGCCCTACATTTACGCTGCTTAATGCGCCCAACGGTCAGTGTCCCTCATTTGAAGGGAAAGCGCCTAACTGTAATATTGCTTTCTACGATGATCGCGGCTACACCACGGCCAACGGTACAGACGTAGGCACTCCCGGCCAGGTGCTGCCAAATAACATTCCACCTAACCCGCCCAACAGTAATCTGCTGACGGGATTTGATACTACCACCGATCAGCGCAAGTTTGGCGATGGCTCATCAACCGGCTTTGGTGATGCAAAAGGGCTAGATTTATGGACCTTCTATCCCAGTGAGGCCAAGTTTGTTACCATCGACATCTTGGCTTTAAATGTGGCAATTGGCAAGACAGACGACGGCATTACGACCTTTCCCGGCGGGATTATTCCTTATACGGTGTTCTATACCAACACGAACCAAATTGATGCGACAGGTACGGTAATTACAGAGGTTGTACCGCTTTACACCGCATTTAACGCTGCTGCCAGCATCCCTACCACCTGGAGTTGCCCCGATAGCAGTCCGGCCGGAACAGTCTGTACCACTTTTCTTGGTTTAGTACCAAGCGGTGCCACCGGTTCCGTCAATTTTGGCGTAACGGTACCGGATACTATACCCGATACCGTTACCCAGATCGATAATCTGGTTGTTATTGGCGAAGACGGCAGCCGCGGGCCGGAGCCAAAAATTGATAACCAAGCTACGGAAACCACCCCTCTTGAGTCGGTTCCTCCTACCTTTACGCCAACGCCAACCACCACAACGAATACACCGACACTTACCCCCACGCCAACCACAACAGCGGAAACACAAACACCAACGCCTACTGCTCCTCCTAATTCTACAAGCACCCCAAGCCCCCAACCTTCCATGGTGCCAACGGACGATACCGACGATGATGATGATTCGCAGCGACATAAATCAACGCCACCCTCCTCATCGGGCAGAACAACATCTACCGGAACGCCTGTTGCCGAATTGGTGCCATCACCTACCCCAACGATGCCCGTCCTGTTTCTGCCCAATACAGGCAAAATTGAGACTCGGCCGGCCCCATTACCGTATGGTTTCATCATCGGCTTTAGTTTGCTGGGCAGTTTAGGGTTTTTCTGGTGGCAGTATCGTAAGCACAAATAGAATTTTGGTATTTATTCAGCAGATAAGGTGACTGGCACTTAATCCCGATAATAGCAGCGTTGTATTGCACTCAATGGTCTCGATTTGAGCCAAAGTGCCAGTCACCTGAGCAGTTACGAATTTTGTAGGTAACAAAGGATTATAAGTCGGTTCGATTTGTGGGAAGTGGTTTCGAAAAACACAAATCGAGCCGACTTTTTCTTTAAGGGGCACATTGTTACAAATTTAATATCTTTTTTCAACAGTTTTTATACACCCGTGGGGCATAATTAAACTGCGGTGGCGAAGTGTACGCTTTGTCCTGCATTCTTTACTTCTTCAAACTTTGGTCAAAAGCGAAAATAAAAAAAATTTACCAAGGAAAGGATTATGAGTATTAAAGAGTCATTTTGCCCAGAATGTGATTCGCGTCTCAAACTGGGAACCCGCCCCCACAAAGGTCAGCGTGTTAATTGCCCCTCTTGTGCCAGCACGCTTATCGTTGAAAGCCTCAGCCCTCTTGAATTAATAGCATCGTCATCTCTCCATGGCGCGTCACGCTCAAAAAAGAAATTGTACATGGTAGAAACATCGTGTCCTGAGTGCGATGCACCCATAAAGTTAGGCGCACGAGTGCAAATGGGACAACTTGTAAAATGCAGCGAATGTGAAGTAACCTTGGAGGTTATCGATACAAATCCCCCAGAGCTTGATGTTGCGTTGATAGGTAATATTAAGTTTCGGCATCGCGATGAATATTAATTATGAGATAAGGCTGGTGCATTAGAGGCCTATGGCTCTTTTAGGGCAATGACCAAAGGTTTTTCTTTAGCTATAGGAGGTCGTAATGACAATAAAATTATGTCTTGATTGTGACCGCGAAGTAGAAATTGGGCTTTACCCTAAAGTAGGTCAGCGAATAAAATGTTCACACTGTGGTGTTACCATGGAAATTATTAGCGTCGACCCCTTGGAGCTTGATTGGGTATATGACGGACCGGCGGTAAATGTCGATTGGGGTAATACGTGGTGGAGAATGGCCTCATCTGCGGCTGATAACTGACAGCCGAGATAATGGCTTACATTTCTTTTCGTACAGGAGTCGAGGCTTCAGCCGGGTTAGTCTGTATGATTTTAGCCGACTAAAGCCGCGACCCCTGGGTTGTCCTATCGTAAGTTTTATACGTAAGCGCGTAAATGCTTTACGGTAGCGTTTTTGCCGAATAAGGAACCGGGTTGGCCGGATCAAATTTGGGCTGGTAAATTGGGCGATTTCAGCAAAAAAAGAGCTATCATACAATAGCTCTCATGAGTTAGGGTTGATTTTTCGTTTATCCAAGTAGGTAGGGGATAATGGTAGCGCAACATTAAACCGTGGAGAGAGGTAAAGAACCCAGGTTTTTGCCTAAATTGTAAGCATGTTGCCCAATT
>JAGRBY010000162.1 GCA_020433835.1 Anaerolineae bacterium
CTCCGGCGACTCGGCGGTGAGCACCAGCACCGGCGTGCGGTCGAGATAGGCGTGGGATACTCCCGCCAGCGCGTTGGTTGCCCCCGGCCCCAGCGTGGTTACACACACGCCCGGTCGGCCCGTGAGCCGGGCGTAGACATCGGCCATATAGACCGCCGAACTCTCGTTGCGCACCAACACAAAGCGAATGTCTTGCTCGCGCAGTGCGGCCAAAACCGCCAAGTTTTCGCCGCCGGGTAAACCAAAGACGGTGTCGATACCATATTCCTTTAAAGTGTAAGCCAATGTTTCGGCTACGGTTGTCATAGGTGTTCTCCTTGAAGGGTTGCGTATCAGCGTTCAGCTGAAAGCGGTCAGTCGTCAGCGGTCAGCCGTCAGGTTTATGGTCACGAGAGATTGAGCCACTGCTCGGCAGAGCGTTATTGACACTTAAAATAATGCATTTTTTCGGTTGCAACAAGTTTATGAAGACGCTAGTTCGATAGGAACGTTGGGGGTGAATGTTTTTTCGACAGTTCGGACGCTTCAGCCGCCGGTACGCATCCTTTTCGGATGGGGAAAGGTCTCGTTTTGAACGGGGAAGGGGTCGTTTTGGATGGGGAAGGCCTCGTTTTGAGTGGGGAAGGGCATTCGGCGGACGGAAAAGGGGTCTCGGCGAACGGTACAGGTGATGCAGGGAGCGGGGAAGAGGGCTTAGCGAATGGGGAGGGAGGCTCAATGGATGTGCTTGTTGTAAAAGGATAAGTTTTGTGTGATAATGGACTTATCGAATTGTTGGAAGAATTAAGTTTGATGGCTAATCAATTCGGTTGGGTAAGTTTATCTAAGCATATTGGTTGAGGAGGCGTTGCCGGTAGATGAGTTTTTTGTTTTTGATGCGCCACATAATTCTTAACTTGTTGGGCAACAGCACGTACTGTTTTTAGAAAATCCGTGTCAATACTCATTTCTTCTTTGTAAGAGGTATTTATGTGTGACAATGTCAACTTGGAAAAAATAATTGCCATCCATGAACAGCGTTTGCAGCAACTTGAGGAACAAAAAGCATTGCTTGGGATTAATACTAGCCCCGAAATATCTATCGAAATAGAACAAATAAAAGAAAAGATAAGAAATTTGAAAGCCCAACTTGATAAAGACGGAAGTGTCACTCGTGATAAATCCGAAAAACATTTTAGGAAAGATTATAATGAAATAGATAAAAAAAATCAGAAATTAGAGACTGAATTAAATGCGATAGCTGGTAAACAACAAGCCAAGAAAAAAAAACAATCAGGAATACGTATCTCCATTGTTGTATTGGTATTTAGCACATTAGCCTTCTTTGCAGGAGGGTACTTTCTTGATTCTGAAAGCCGAGAAATCTTCCTGTCAGAGTATGTTGAAACATTTACCTTTGATGAGCAAGGCCTTGAGGGGTGGAAACCATTTATCTGGAACACAGGTTGGATAAATTTTGTAGATAGTGGGAGTCTTGAGGTAGTAGACAAGAATTTTACTCTTGATGGTCATAGTGGCCCGTTTTTAAAATACCCACTAGATTTGGCAACAGAAGATGAATATGCCTCAACAAAACGAAGTGCAGTTTATCAGCCGGTTGATAGTAAAGTTATTGGAATTGTTGCAAATGTTTTTTATAAAAGTGAACCTCAATACAGTCGTGAAGAAGTTCGTGCGGGATTCATAATTTCCTATGATGTCAATGGGGATCGATTAAGAACTGAGGACTTTTTAAAAAAACTTACTCCAAACAAATGGAATACTATTGTGTGGAGTTTATACGGGCCTGTATGGTGGGCAGAAGAGGATAAGGAAAAAAAGTGGGAGGAATTCAAAGAGCTTTTTGGAACAGAAAATTATAATTTGCAAGTAGGGCGACACCTTCATGATACCAAGATTGAAAAGATTGGAATTCAGTTTCTTGTCAACTCAGAGGGTGGCTCGGAAGAGTTCAAAGGAACAGCATATATCGATAATATTGTTTTAATTTATGAACATCCTTGACCCATCACAACATTATCTAACAACAACGCTGGTTAACGCGAAACGGCTTAATACCTTATTTGAATGGTGCTGCCTTTAAAATAGCTTCTGAGCAATAGGCGTGCTTCAGTGAGTCAGTGGTTCATCGTTTTTATGCCCCTAAACCGGCTCAACATGCACCAACACATCGGCCACATTCAGCGCTTCTTGCAAGCGATCTTGAGCGATATGCCCGATGAGATGGGCCTGTTCCAGCGGCATACGGCCATCGACCTGGATGTGAAGGTCTAAGTGGGTAGCCTGCTCCGGCCCTCGGCTGCGAATTTTATGGCACGACTCGACACCGTCAATGGCCAGGACGATTTTTTCGACCTGGGCGATGTCGATGACGGCGCTGTCGGCCAGTTCCTCCGAAGCGCGGCGAACGATTTTTAGGCCGGTATGGCCGATAACGACCACGATAATCAACGCCACGGCAGCATCGATCCACAGCCAGCCCAATTTAACCGCAACCAAACTGGCCAGCACCGACAATGATACATAGATGTCAGATCGGGTATGAGACGCATCGGCCACCAGCAGGCTTGATTTCAAGCGGTTGCCCTCGTGCTTTTCATACGCCACCACCAAAACGTTAAACACAATCGTAACAATCATCACCGCGAAACTCAGCGTGGTCACTTGCGGCGCGCCACCCTGCATGAAGCGTTCAAAAACGCTTTGCAGCACGTTCCAACTGGTCAGCAGCAGCAGCAGGCCGATGCCCAGGGTAGCGAAGGTTTCGTATTTGTGGTGGCCGTAGGGATGATCGCTATCGGGTGGGCGGCTGGCAATGGTTGAGCCAATAAGGCCGATGATGTTGGATGAGGCATCCATGGCCGAGTGAAAACCATCGGCCAAAATGCTGATCGCGCCGGTCAGTAGCCCGGTTATGATTTTGGCGACCGCCACAATAAGGTTGAGAAAGAGAACGCGCCATAAAACCTGATTAACCTGATGCTGGCGCGTGCCGCCCTTTTTAGTTGAAGGAGATGTTCGATTGGGATGAAGTTTGATTGAGTTGACCACAGCAGATGCCTCTCTTCTTTATTGACTCTTTTATAGAGTAAGCCAATTTGTGAAGCGTGGCAATAGCCCGCTGTTAAGTTTTACTTCAGGGATCGCTAAGTTTGTTTTGAGGATGTCCTAACTAAATTTTCAGTGCGCCCTAAGAAGATATTTAGGCAAGGATAAAAGAATGGAGAATTGGGAATGGAGAATTGGAGATAGGGAGATGAGGAGATTTCTAAGAAACAGTCCACGACTAACTTTTTGGTTTGGGAGATTAGAGACTAGAGATTGGAGATTGTTTAATCTCTAGTCTCCAATCTCCTAATCTCTAGTCTCCATAACTCCTTAACGGCTTGCTCAAGTTGTTTAACTTCGTTTTTTATTTCTTAGCCTCAGCCTTAGCCTATCTTCGCCAGCGCATCCCGCATCTGATCGAGGGCCTGCGTTAAAATCGAGCGCGGGCAGCCGAAGTTGAGGCGCACGAAACCTTGCCCGGCTTTGCCAAAGGCTTGACCGTCATTAAGGGCAACGTTGGCTTCGGTGAGGAAGAATTGGTGGGGGTTGCCTTCGATGCCCGAATGGCGGCAGTCGAGCCAGGTTAAATAGGTGGAGGTGGGGTAGGTTGTGTCGATGGTCGGCATATTGTCGCGGATGTACTGCACGGTATAATCTCGATTGGCGGTTAAGTAGGCCAACAGTTGGGTTAGCCATTCGCCGCCTTCGGTGTAGGCGGCCAGGGCACCTGTGTAGCCCAAAATATTGATATGTCCGGCCAATCCGCGCATGGCTTTTTCGTAGCTGCGCCGGAGCGCGTCATTTTGAATAATGGCAATGCCGCATTGTAGCCCCGGCTGGTTAAAAGTTTTGCTGGGGGCAATAAGCGTTACGCAGCGGTCGGCAATTTCCGGCGAAAGTGTCGCCATAGGGATATGTTTTGTGTCTCCCAGCAGCAGGTCGGAGTGGATTTCGTCAGAGCAGATGGTGAGGTCGTGGCGCAGGCAGATGTCGGCCAGACATTTTTGCTCTTCCAAACTGTAGCCGCGCCCAACGGGATTGTGCGGATTGCATAACATAAAGCCCCGCGTTTTGGAGGTGATGGTCGATTCAAAAAGGTCGTAATCAATTTCGTAGTCGATGTACTCTCCCTTTTTCACCAGGGTCAAATCGGCTGTGGTCAGAACCCTGTCTTGAAATCTCGGAGCGGTCAAAAAGGGTGGGTAAACGGGGGTGAGGGTCAAAATTTCGTCGCCCGGCTGGCCGATAGTGCGGCATACATAGTTGAAACCGGCTACAATACTCGGTACGTAAATAATTTGGCCCGGTGTAACCTCCCAGGTGTAGAGATCGTACATTCGCTGGCAGATGGTCTCGGCCAGTTCTGCAGGCGGCATGCCGTAGCCAAAAATTCCATGCTCAACCCGCTCGTGTAGAGCACGGATGACCGGCTCGGGCGAGCGAAAATCCATATCGGCCACCCACAGCGGTAAAGGGTCGTCGTTATAATAAATCCATTTGGCCGAATCGGAGTTGCTACGGTCGATAAGCTGATCAAAGTTGTATTCCATAGCTGAAGCACCTTTGTATACTGTTCATTTATAGGTAAATAGAAGAAATTGAAAAACCGCCTGGTAGATAGTCGCATTGTCCCCTAAAGACACTGTCCGCGACCGGGCGGTTTAGAAAAAGCACTATTGAGAGAATTATTTGTAAATAGCCGGCTTATAGTCCTCGGTAGGTCCACAAGCGATTAATAATGAAGTTCCAAAAGAAAACAACCCCGATAGCAACAATTTTGGCCACATTGTAACTCCATGGTTCGCCAAGCATCCCCACTACCAAAGAGTCAACGCCCAGAACGATGACATTATTGATGATCAGACCAATAAGATTGACCAACGTAAATTGAGGAAGCTGCGTACGCTTTTTACGGGCACGTGATTCGGGGTAAGTCCACAAGCGGTTCCACGTAAAGTTACTAACAATGGCTACACATACGGAGGCCGTATTGGCCCACAGCAAATCCCAACCAAAGACGCCGCGTAAAATATTAAGGAGAGCAAAATCTATTGTGGCTCCTAATACACCCACAATCCCAAATTTTACAAACCGTCGAACTTCTTTGGGGTTGCTTTCGTACAAACTTGTAATATTATCAATGATGAAAAGTAGTAAGATGATCATAACTTTTTCTTTGCTGCGGCTCACAGCGGCCGGATCTGTATAAAACTGAGGCGAGTGCGAGGACAATGGCTACGTGTAAATACATACCCTGGACATAGAGGTTGTCGACAAGGTTATGCACATGAAGATGAACAAGAATTCCGATTATCCCAACTGCAACAGCTTTGTGAAAATTACCATTATTTTGCACCGTTGCCCATAATAATCCAAAAGTTAGAATCCAAAAAATCAGATAACCCGTTATGCCGATCAACCCGGCTTCGGCACCGATATTAAGCAGATAATTATGAGCATGGCCCAGCGGATCGAGCCAGGGTCCAACGGTATAAGCCGGATAAACGGCGGCATAATTGCCAATGCCAACGCCCAGCCACAAGTTATCGCGCCACATTTCACGGGCAGCCTGCCAGTGGGCCAGGCGCTCTAGCGTAGCAAAGTTGGCGTCGGTAACTTCAGCGTTGGCAACATCGGTGATATTAATGGCGTCCACGGCATCGACCACACGCTGAACCACGGCATTATACGGCGAGTTGGTATCTGTAGCGTCAATCGCGGGGATAAGCGATAGGCTAAAGGAGCTGAGCAATCCGATCATGACGCCGATGAGGGCTATTGTACCAAACGCCAAGGCTATTTTTTTGCTCCAAACCATGAGTGTCACAATGCTTGCGGCGGCAAAGCCCAATAAAGCGCCTCTCGATTGGCTGGCCAACAGCGCCGCCAGCAGCAGGCTCAGTGGCAGGCACAGTATCCCAAAACTTAACAGCCAGACGAGTTTTGGTTTGTTTGATAGTAATGTTGAGAAATTTTGGGTAAAGGCCCAGATGGTTAAAGCCAGAGCCATCGGCAAAATTAGGCCCAGATAACCGCCGTACGGATTGGGTTGGGCAAAGGTGCCGTATGCTCGTAGAAATCGACCGTCAAACAAAAGAAAACCTTCCGGCCCCACTTTGAAGATAAACTGATATAAACCTAAACCGGCCTGTATTAAACCGGCCATGAGTATGGTCATCACCACCCACGGAATACGTTGCACCGAGAGCAGATTGAAAACAAACAGATAGATCGCCAGCATCTCCACCCACTTAACCGTTTCAACCAGGCTGGCCCCCAGCGAAAATGTGGTTAACCACGATAGACTAATTGTACTTAAAATAAGAAAAAATGCTCCGGTGAGAGGGCCAAGCATAATTTTTGGTTTCTCCCGAACGACAGTGGGCGTAGCCAGCAGCTTCAACAGCCATGTTGATAGCCCTAACGCCAAAATGACCTCCATCAGGCCAACCCGAGCGCCACCGACTTCAATAGCCAGCAAACTGCTCAACGGGATCACAAGGATAAGCAGGTAAAGATACAAAATAGGCTGGATGAGAGCAGCGACAAAAAATGCCGAACCGCCCACAAGCAGTACTGCCGCCGAAAGGGGTAAAACAGCCAAAGCCAGACCTGTAACCACCGTAAGCACCGTAACGATGAAGGTCTGGCTTTTAACATGTAGGGTTATAGGGGACAGCGTAAGCCCTAAAAGTTTCTTTAGAGCAACGTGTGCATAAATAATTATCTACCTCTTGACCACTTTTTTGAAGTAGTTGATAGTTTCGGTTAAACCCTCATCCAGCGAAACCTTCGGTTCCCAATCCAAAATGCGCTTGGCTTTGCTGATATTGGGCTGGCGCACTTTCGGATCATCTTTAATGCGCATATCGGTTGGTTGAATAAAGGTAATGTCAGAATTACTATCGGTTAGCTCGATAACTTTTTTCGCAAAATCTAAGATGGTCATTTCTGAAGGGTTGCCGATGTTCACCGGATCGACTTCATCAGACATCAGCAAGCGATAGATGCCGTCAACCAAATCTTTACAATAGCAGAACGAGCGCGTTCGGGTGCCGTCACCGTAAACCGTTAGCGGTTCACCGCGCAGTGCTTGGGCGATAAAGTTTGGCACAACCCGGCCATCTTCTTGGCGCATGCGCGGGCCATAGGTGTTAAAAATACGCACAATACGCGTATCAACACCATGATAACGATGATAAGCCATGGTTAAGGCTTCGGCAAATCGTTTGGCTTCATCATATACCCCTCGCGGGCCAATGGGGTTAACGTTACCCCAGTAATCTTCGGTTTGGGGATGAACCAGCGGATCGCCGTAGACCTCTGAGGTTGAAGCCAGCAACAGACGCGCGCCTTTGGCTTTGGCCAGTCCCAGCGCCTTATGCGTACCGAGCGCACCCACCTTCATCGTTTGGATTGGCAGTTCTAAATAATCGATGGGGCTAGCCGGAGAGGCAAAATGCAAAACAGCATCGAGTTGGCCTTCAATATAAATGTAGTTTGTAACATCGTGATCGATAAACAGGAAGTTCTTGTTTCCGGCCAGATGTTCAATATTGGCCGTGTTACCGGTGATGAGGTTGTCCATCGCAATAACCTGATGCCCTTCAGCCAGAAACCGGTCACAAAGATGGGATCCTAAGAAACCTGCACCCCCCGTAATTAAGACTCGCATAATTTTCTCCTTGAAATGATTACAGTTACTTCCATTTTAACCCATAATTCAATGGTGTCGAGTTTGATGGTGTTATACGTTAGCCAGAATACGGGTTAAATTACTCGTTTTTGCGATTATAAAGCGTTTCATCATGAATTGCGTTAGAGAAATCACAAAAGATAGTTAGAATTTAACCATTCAACAGTTAAAGCTTGGTGTGAAATCTTCTTTTCTTCAGGACTTACGCAGTTATAAAGGTGACAGTCACTTGAATGCTCTAAATCGACCTATTTGGGCTAATCTAACGCTGATTTATTACGAATAAGTGACTGTCACCTGGCTTTTGCGTAAGTCCTATTCTTGTTTGATACTCTGAACTCACATTAAATCGCGCTTTTTCAAGGCTTGGTGCAGCAGTGGTTCCATTTGTCGGCGAATGGCGGTATTAGCGTAGCCCACCCAACTTACTTCGGCTTCAATATTTAATGGCGCTGAAAGTACCTGGCCATATTCATTCGTGATGACAATGCCAAATTCTCGCGCAATTAGCTCTGTACAGAGATCATACGGATGGCAGCAGATACCCAACTCCAGGCCGCGCTTAGCCAAAATCTTTTCCATGAGCGGGCGAATATCGGCTACAAAGCGATCTTTGCCCGCTATCAATTCATAAAGCTGGCCGCCGCTGCAAATATATTGATCTTCAAAGCAATGCGCTTTTCCTTTTTTAACCGGCCCTAACGCCCCTAAAACAATTTCTTCATCGATGGCGGCCAACTCTTCTCTGGCTCCCGGAAAGAAACGGGCCAGCATAGCGTAGCCGTGGGCAATCGACTCTGCCTGCGAGGCACGGAGCGTTAGCGGTTGGCTTTGGCCGGTGATGCGATTAAACCGCTCGGCCTGCGCCCCCTGTCCGGCCACGGCCCATAAAGAGTCTGATAGATGCTGCTTGATCAGGGGAATTTCCGTTTGGACAGCCAGTTGAATATCGGTGAGATTGGTCATCGGGCCACGATTGGGAGCCACACCGGTCAAAATCCAGGCGCTGCGTTTTTGATACATAATGCCGCGCGTACCATCGATGGGATCAACAATGATACGCCACTGAGCTTCAGCCTCGGACGTTCCATCGGGTAGCGTAATCTGGCCACCGTCCAACCCTTCGGCGATCAAAACTATTGGCGTGTGGACGGCGATCTCGCGACTGAAAAAATCGATCAACATTTCCTCGCTAATGCGATCGACGGCGTAAATGGTGTCACCGGCTTCTTCTTTGGCAATTTGGGCCATTTCATCGACCGTAGCGGCTTCACAAGCAGCTACCACCGCATCGCGGATGTGGTAATGCAGGGTGCGGATGGGCGTGAGTAACGTTTCAACAGGGTAGGTCACGGGTGATTTTCCTTGCTACAAACGTGAATTTTACAAAGCATAATAAAAAGGTGACAGCTACCCTGGTAAGTTGTAGCTGCCACCCTGGTTTTAACAACGGATACCGTTTTTGTCAATTGACCTTTTGAAAGGTAATCTCATACGAGAAGTGAACGTTATAAAAAGGCGGCTCGCAGCGAACATCAATTGTAGGGCAAACAGAGTTCTCATTTTCAATGGTGCCTAATTTCCCTACAACATCCGGTGTGAATGGATAGAGTGTATTCATCTGATTCGAGATTTGGCTGGTGGTTGGACCGCTGGGGTCGGCTGCAACATAAAGTTTGAAGGGTTCATATTCCATCATAATCTCGGCTTTACCCGGCCCTTTATCGCCGGTGACCACTTCCAGCGCGCTGCCGTTGGAGTCTTTGACGACGGCTCCGTCCAGGCCGTTGCCGTTTTGATCCAAAACGGTTAAAAAGATCATATGCATGCCGCCTTTGTTAAAGATGCCGCCGTTGTTCTCGCCTTCGCCCAGCACTTTGTAATGGACGATCTGATAAGCTTCGTTAGCAGTCGCTTCCGGCTCAGCAGTCGGCTCGGCGGTGGGTTCTGCCGGTACGGGGACAGCGGTTGGCTGTTCCGGTTCTGGGGCAGGCTCATCGGCTACCGGCTCTTCTGCCGGGGCTTCCGTGGGTTCCGCAGTTGGCTCTTCCGTCGGTTCTTCCGTGGGCGTCTCTGTAGGTTCAACTGTTGGCGTTTCGGTGGGTGGGACCGGCGTTGAGGTCGCTGTTGGTGGGATGGGAGTAGCTGTATTTGTAACTAAAACAGCGACAACCGTTTCAGTGGGAGGCGGTTTAGGTGTTTTGGTCGGAGTGGCTGTTGGGGCAGAGTCGACGCGGGTTAAAAAATTAGGCCCACAAGCCAGGCTCATTACACACAGCAATAGTCCTGCCCCGTAAAGTTTAAGACGAGGATAGTTCATAATGCGGCATTTCTCCTTCCTTAAGATAAGCCGTAATGATAACAATCGAGGATTATACCAAAAGCATGGAGACCGTCCAAAAGTCGGCTAATCAACTCAATTATCGCCAAATGCCGGCCTCATCTCCGCCTGCAATACTCCGTTTGAACCTGCCTCCGGAATTGGCCCAGAAATTTGTACTTTACGGGCTGGTTATGGTGTTGGTGGGGGCCGCTTTGTGCTGGTTGGGATACACGCAGGTGCGTTCCTACTACGCACCGCCGACCGTAAAAATAGGTTTGGTGGCCCCATTTGAAGGATTATATCGCGCCTCGGGCTACGAAGTGCTTTTCGCGGTTAAGTTGGCGCTGCAAGAGCGCAACACAGGGCAGGGCATCCGGGGCTATCGGGTAGAGTTGGTGGCACTCAATGATTTTAACGAGGCCGCCTCGGCGGCTCAACAAGCCCGTGCCCTGGTGGCTGATCCCGATATCATAGGGGTGATTGGCCATCTCACGCCCGCCACAACCCGCGCCGCACTGCCCATCTATCAAGAAGCAAATCTTGCGGTCGCCATTCCGTGGAGTGTTGAAGCGGCTGCTCTCACTCAAGATGACGGTGTTGTTAGCCTTGCAGCGACTGTAGAAGAAACCAACGCGCAGCTTGCAACGTTCATTCAAGGTATGAACGTCGAACCGAGTATAATAGACAGCATCGTTTTAGCCTCGGTTCCGTCTGGAGTTCAAGCGGTCGAGTTAGCAACCGATGCGGTAACGGCGGGAAATATTGTATTGAATTTATCAGAAATTTCTTCTGAAAAACCGATAACCGTGTTTGGCCAAGTCGAAAGCGGCAATCTCCAGCTTATTCAGGTAGCCGGAGACGCCGCCAATGGGGTGATCTTTGTATCGCCGGGGCCTGGCCCGGCAGAAGTGGCTGACGGCTCTCATTTTGTCGATGCCTATCAGGCCATGACCGGTCTTTTACCGGGGCCGAGAGCCGCACTGGCTTATGATGCCGCAAATGTTTTGCTTGATTCGCTAGAGCAAGCTATTATTAAAGGTCATGGAAATTGGCAATTTACACAACCTAATCGCGTTGATGTGAGCGCTTCGATGATGACCGTACAGAGGCCCGGTGTCAGTGGCCCTATTGCCTTCCGCTCCAACGGTTTACGGATCGAAGCCCCGATATGGATCTATCAAATTTCTAAGTCGACATACCCTGGAACACGAATCTATCCCTAACAAAGACGTTATGCGAATTCTAATGCTGTCATGGGAGTATCCTCCCGATATCGCCGGTGGTCTGGGGCGCCACGTAGCTGAATTAGCTCCCGCTCTCGTTCAACAAGGCGTACAACTCGATATTGTAACTCCAATTCCAAAACCCTTCATGAGTCTTTTTCCCGCTTCATTTGAATTTGACCCCTCGCAGGTTATCTCCAGAGCCCGTATCAACGTTGAAGATGGCATTGCGGTACACAGAGTGTTGGTTCCGCATCATGAAAAGCCGGTTGATATCTTCACTCGGGCTACCGAGGTAAACCAAGTTTTAGAACAATACGTTCTGGCTCTTTACGATCAGGGTCAAAAGTGGGATCTGCTTCATACCCACGACTGGCTGACCGGTTATGCCAGTATTGCTCTGCACCATGCCAAAAATCTGCCTTTAATAACAACGATTCACGCTACGGAACGAGGCCGCAGTCGGGGCTACATTTGGAACGATTTACAGCGTGCCATTGATCAGTCGGAACAAGATCTCATCCATCAGTCAGATGAGATTATCGTGTGTAGTCATTATATGAACTCGGAACTCCAGGCCTTTTTTCATGTGCCGCCAGAAAAAATGCGTGTAGTTCCCAACGGGGTCGATATTAAAATGCTGCACGTTCAAAGCGAAGATCCCGTGGCGTTTCGGGCTAAATATGCCGAACCCCACGAAGAAATTGTCTTTACTGTCTCGCGTCTGGTGCATGAGAAAGGTATCCATCGGTTAGTTGAGGCCGCACCACGTATTTTGTCTGAGTGTTCAACCGCCCAAATTGTCATAGCCGGCCGCGGTCCGGAAGCAGATAACTTGAAACGTCAGGCCGAACAGCTTCAGATCGCCGATCACATAAACTTTATTGGCTTCGTCTCCGATGAAGAGCGAAACCTGCTGTTTAAAGTTGCCAATTGTGCCGTCTTTCCCAGTTTGTACGAACCGTTTGGGATTGTGGCCCTCGAAGCAATGGCCCTTGGCTGCCCGGTTATTGTTAGCGAAGTTGGCGGCCTGGCTGAAATTGTTGAGCACGAAGAAACCGGCATTACCATTTACCCTGATGACCCCAATTCGGTGGCCTGGGGTGTTGTGCGCGTTCTGCATCATCCGCACAATGCTCAAGAACACGCATTTAAAGCGCGTCGCCAGGTTGATGATCTATTTAACTGGCCTCGCATTGCCGGTTTAACAAAAGAAATTTATAAAGCAATCATCGCTAAGTAAGCCGCAGCCGAGTGGTTTGCCAAAAATTTCACTTGACAGCTTTTAGCACTTATGTTACACTCTGCAAAATATCAATTTGTTATTACTGTTTTTTT
>JAGRBY010000163.1 GCA_020433835.1 Anaerolineae bacterium
TGGCCGATAACCTTCTCACGGCCATCGCCATGGCTACCCCTGCCCCAATTTTGCTCGCTCCGGCGATGGAAACCGATATGTGGCAGCATCCGGCTACCCACAGCAATATGGCCAAGCTGCGCGAGTGGGGCGTTGCGGTCGTCGGCCCGGCTGCCGGGCGGCTGGCCTCGGGCGCAATGGGCCAGGGCCGATTAGTTGAACCCGATGAAATTGTGGGCGCGGCGCAGCTAATTTTGGCTCGGCAGGGTGATTTGGCCGACAAGCACGTGGTGGTTTCTGCCGGCGGCACGCGTGAGGCTATCGATCCGGTTCGGTTTGTCAGCAACCACTCCAGCGGCAAGATGGGCTATGCCATTGCAGAAGCGGCACGGGATCGCGGAGCCAGGGTGACGCTGGTTACGTCGGCTGCGCTGCCGGCTCCGTTTGGGTTAGAGGTTGTGCGGGTTAATTCGGCACAGGAGATGCTGGCCGCTGTTTTAGAAGCAACGGAACAAGCCGAGGCGCTCATCATGTCGGCTGCCGTGGCTGATTTTCGACCGCTGTCGGTGGCCGAGCAGAAGATCAAAAAGAAGGGCGATAGTGGAGGCATGGTGCTTGAGCTGGTGCGCAATCCCGATATTTTGGCCGAGGTAGCGGCCAGAAAATCCTCCGGCAGTGGGCCTCAAATTACGGTCGGGTTTGCGGCAGAAACGGAAGATTTGCTGGCCAATGCCCAATCGAAACTGGAGCGCAAAAAACTCGATTTGATTGCTGCCAACGACGTAACGGCCATAGATGCCGGTTTTGCCGTCGACACCAATCGGGTTACGTTACTGCGTGTCGACGGTTCTGTGGAAGAGTTGCCTTTAATGAGCAAGCGTGATGTGGCCGATGCTATTTTAGATCAGGTCGTGCAGCTTTTAGCCGCTCGCGCCGAGTCATAGGGGATTAACTCGTCGCGCGACCGTATCCCATTTCATCCATAACCGAAACCATATCTTTAAGACTGGTAACCTGGTCTTGCAGATTTTCATCGAGACGCTGCAAGCGGTTATCCTTAAAATTGCCTCTGGCCGTAACCAGCAGCATTTCCGCGTGTGTTGCGCCTAAATCGGTGGCGATTTTTTGAATTCTCAATTCAGCCTGGGTTTGAAATGATTGCAGCTCTTGCAGCGCTTTCTGATGCTTACGCTTGCTGGTAAGCAGCGCTTTAATGGAAGTAATATCCTCAGCCGTAGCATTTAACAGTTGGCGATGAAGTTTTTCAATTTCAAATTGAAACTGTCGAATTTCGCGGGTAAGGTTGCGTTGACCGTACAATTTCTTGAGAGCCAATTCAAGCCGGGCCAGATTAGCCAGCCATTCATCAACCGGTTTTACAATGAGCGTCAAGCGATCTTGCATCGGCCCGGACGGATGTTGTTGCACGGTTCTTTTTATAAGATTGGCATAATGGCGTGCTTCACGAAGAGAGCGTTTAACGGCAATAGGCGTGCTAGCTGAAGTGGCTATGGGTGTATCAAAAAGTGATTTAAAGACAGTACTGAAGATTTTTAACACGAGTGACGTAGAAATATATAAAGTTCCAAGCAAAATTGCCAGAACCAAAACCGCAAGTAAGGCGATTACCAAAAACATAGTAACTGTTCCCTTCCCAAATTATGAAATCATGCCAAAGTGAATAAAATTATAGCACAAAAGCCCGTATACTCGAAAAGGAGGAAAAATGGTCAATTAATGATTAAACGTTCTTTTTTGTTCCAACTTTAGACCTACTCGCAATCGGTCTAAAGTCTCATGACACAGGGGGTGCTATAATTTATACTGACAAAGTGCCTTTAGTTGTATACGTAATACTCCGCTAAAAGTTTCTTGATATTTGAGACTGGCTCACCTGCTTTCCTCACATTATTTCATTCTTTAACAATTTGTGCTTTTCGTGGCTGCCACAGTACTATTTTTACAACAATCAAAGATTGGTTACAATAGCCTCCAGAATAAAAGATTGGTTAAGCTAGCCTCTCGATTTAACACCAACCTTAAAGGGAGTAAGTGAGATTTTTAAGTATGTTTAAAAAATTAGGGAATGAATTACAAATTTTCTTGACGTTAGCCTTTGCGATAATTGGTTTGATATTTTTGTCGATGAGCGTGCGCGTCAATCCCGGCCCTGAATTGGGAGCCGAACCAACGGCCACAACTCCGGCCATGGATATAAAAACCTTTCGTGAAAAAATGATAGCCGAGTTTGGCATAACCGAGCCGGATGTTCAAGCGGCGGCGGCTAATTTAAGTCTATCGGTTTCTCCATCCAGCATTAATGCTTCTCCGGGTGGCACCGTAGTTTTTACAGTTAATATCAAAAATAATGGCGCTTCATCAGTTTCTTATATCTTTTTTGAGTCCCAATTTCCTGAAAAATTTGAGTTAAATAGCTTTAGCTTTAACGGTGGTGGTACACCTGTTAATGATGGGGCTACAACCTGGTTTATTCCGGGGCCCATTGCGGCTAGCGGCACTGTACAAGTTACTGTTACCGGTAAGGTGGCAGCGAATAGCTGCGAGGGTTCCGAGTCGTATGTTACCAGGGTTTATCCGCTCTTTGAAGAAACGAATGTCAAACAAGCCAGCAGTACCCTCAACGTTGTCAATGCCGATGCCTGTGGCGATATTTATATTCCCCTTGTCAGCAAAATGCCAACCCCTACCGCTATACCGCTGTTTTACTCTGAAGATTTCTCTGATGGCGATCACAACTGGCCTACCGGTGACTTTGACATCGACGATGATGGTAATGATGAATGTTCGGCTAAACGTGAAAATGGTAAATACGAGGTTACAATCTATAAAAATCAAACTTGTTTCTTCCCGGCTCCAGAGGACGCTGAGAAAAAGATAGCGACATATGAGGTAGAGTTTACTCGTGATGGTGATAGCGACAGTGACGAGTTTGACGCCGGTATTTATGTTGATGGCAAAGGCGGTGATGAATTCTACCTTTTCAGAATTGAGTATGAAAAAGATGATTGTGTATATCGACTCTTCCGTAAAAAAGATAGTAAGGCCAGTGGTAGTTGCGACTCACAAAGTAATGGTTATAAAGGAACCAATAAGCTAAGAATTACACGTGCTAGCGGCGGTAATATTACTATATATTTGAATGATGAGCAGCTAAGAGTCTATGATGATAGCTCGCCCCTTAGTGGTAAAGGAACCGGTGTTTATGTTCGCGAAACCGCTAACGATGGCAAAGTTGTGATAGACTTCGATAATTTCAAGGGCTTTAATATTGATAACTAATATCCCTTAAAATTACCGCATTTGTTTAGAAACTGTTTTAAAAGCCTCAAAGGGTCCACAGATGGACACAGATTTTCACAGATACTATCAAAAGTGTGATAAAAATCAGTGACTATCCGTGTAAATCTGTGGACAACTCTGTAAACGCTGACTTTTCAAACAGCTTCTTAGTAATCAAGAGGAGTTGGTCAATCGGTCAATTCCTCTTTTGTTTTGCTAGCAAGTTTCCATCCTATTCCCCTTAATTTTTAAAAATCTCTACTTAGGAGTAACATATACAGCCGAGAAATAAAGTTGCTAAACCCTATCTTAATACACTATCAACAAAAGTTGATGCGTTTTATAAACCATATTTGAGGGAGGATAAATAATCATGAGTAACTTAGTAAAAGTTGCAGTCACCGGTGCCGCTGGACAAATTGGTTATGCACTGCTATTTCGTCTAGCTTCCGGCGAGGCCTTTGGCCCCGACACCCGCGTAGCATTACATCTGCTGGAAATTCCCCCGGCGCTTAAAGCCGTCGAAGGTGTAGTCATGGAACTGAATGACTGCGCTTTCCCGTTGTTAGATAATGTCGTCATTACCGATGACGCCAACGTAGCCTTTGATGGCGTTAACTGGGCGCTGTTGGTGGGCGCTAAACCACGTGGTAAAGGCATGGAACGCGGCGATTTAATTCGTGAAAATGGCCCCATCTTTACCGGCCAAGGTAAAGCCTTAACCCGCGCCGCCAGCGATCTGCATGTGCTGGTTGTCGGTAACCCGGCCAATACCAACGCACTCATTGCCGCAAACAATGCTGATGGCGTTCCTATTGAACGTTTCCACGCCATGACCCGTCTCGACCAAAACCGGGCCTATGCCCAATTGGCCGAAAAAGCAGGCGTCACGGTTAATGATGTCAGCAACGTAACCATCTGGGGCAACCACAGCGCTACCCAGTACCCCGATGCTGAAAACGCTAAGATCAACGGCAAGCCGGTCTACGATGTCATCGGTCACCACGACTGGCTGCGGGGTGAGTTTATCACCACCGTACAAAAGCGTGGCGCAGCCATCATCGCTGCCCGTGGTTCTTCCTCAGCTGCCTCGGCTGCCAATGGTGCTATTGATCACGTGAAGAGCATGGTTAACAAAACACCGGAAGGCCACTGGTTCTCGGCTGCTGTTCCGTCTGACGGCAGCTACGGCATTGCCGAAGGTATTATTTTCTCTTACCCTGTTACCAGCGATGGTGAGGGGAACTACAGCATTGTGCAAGGGTTACCGATGAGTGACTGGGCCAAAGAAAAATTGGCTGCCACCGAAGCGGAACTCCGCGAAGAAAGAGAAACCGTTGCCGATCTGTTGAAGTAATTAAAGATGTAACTTTTGGGAGCCCAAAGTATTCTTTGGGCTCCTTTTCTTTCAAGCCTATGAAAACATTGACTATTGGCTCCCGCCGCTCACAATTAGCCCAAATTCAATCCAACCTTATCCGCCAGCAGCTCTTGGAAGCCTGGCCGGATCTTCAGATAGAGATTGAACTTATCGATACGCAAGGCGATCTCAACAGAAAAGATCCGTTGCCCGCAATTGGCGGTAAAGGCTTATTCACCCTTGAACTGGAAGAAGCGTTGCGGCAGCGTAAAATCGATCTGGCTGTTCACAGCTTAAAGGATTTGCCGATTGAAGATAGCCCCGGCCTGACCGTTGTGGCGATTTCGCAGCGTGCCCCAACCAGCGATGTGCTTGTTTCTCGGGTGGCGAGCCGTTTAGAAGATTTACCGCCCGGTGCGGTGGTCGGTACCAGCAGCCTTCGTCGAGCGGCTCAGGTATTAGCCCTGCGCCCCGATGTGGCGATTAAAGATATCCGTGGTAATGTCGATACCCGTTTGCGTAAACTGGATGACCCCTCTTTTGGTTATGATGCCATTCTCTTGGCCCAGGCCGGGCTGCGTCGAATGGGCTACCAACTTGATCACGCCCATCCGATAGCTGAGGATACATTTTTACCGGCACCAGGGCAAGGTGCTTTGGCCATACAGGGCCGCGCCGATGATGCCGACACAACGGCTTATTTGCAGGTTTTAGATGACAGCGACACCCGCGCCGCCGTCACCGCCGAACGCGCCTTTTTGGGCGGGTTGGGCGGCGGTTGTTCGTTACCGGTCGGCGCGCTGGCTGCGGTTGATGCTGGTCGGCTTTTTCTAAGAGCGATGGTGGCCGATGCCGGCGGCAAGCGGATGATAACCGTAACCGGCGAAAGCACGCCGGAGCACGCCGAAGACCTTGGCCGTCAGTTAGCCCAGCAATGTCTGGCCCAAGGGGCCGAAGCTTTACTGCATAGCTAAACCTTCCTGATCGATTGTACAGAAATCTCCCATGACCAAACAAGGCACACTTTATCTTGTTGGAGCCGGCCCCGGCGATACCGGTCTTATGACCGTAAAAGGGATGGCCTTACTACGTGAGGCCGACGCTATTGTCGCCGATATTTTGGGTAACGCCCAGCTTCTACAAGAGGCTAACCCCACTGCCGAACGCTACGATATTGGCAGCCGAGGGCGTGGCAATAAACAGGCCCAGCAAGATGTTACCCGGCTGCTGCTAGAATTGGCCGGTCAGGGCAAAACGGTGGTTCGTTTATGGCAAGGTGATCCTTTTGTTTTTGGCCGGGCTACAAAAGAAATGGCAGCGGCTATCAAAGCCGGTATTCGGGTTGAACTTGTGCCGGGTGTGACCAGTGCCATCGCCGCTTTAGCCTATGCCGGAGTGCCGGTAACCGATTGGGATTACGGTGCCGATTTTGCCGTTGTGAGTGGTTATGTTACCGGCTCGGCCATCCAACCCAATTGGGAAGCTTTGGCCGGAATTAAAACGGTTGTTATTTTAATGCCGTTTGAAAAGTTAACTAATATTACCACCAGATTGCAAGCCGCCGGACGCTCCCCCAATACCCCGGCGTTGATTGTCCAAAATGGAACCTTGCCAACACAAAAACAGGTGGTGGCTACGCTCAGCACGGTTGCTGACTTGATCGACCCCCAAGAGGATACGGCACCGGCTATTGTGGTTATAGGTGATACCGTCGCATTAGCTGACAAACTGCATTGGTTTGAACCCGACCGTACGCCACTGCTGGGGAAGCGTGTGTTAGTAACTCGACCCACCCATCAAGCCGCCGATTTTATGGCGACGCTGCGCCGTCTGGGAGCCGAGCCTATTTCTTTTCCCACCATCGAAATCCAGCCGGCCGAAGACACCCGACAGCTTGATGCTGCCATTCTGCGCCTGGCGGAATATCGAGCCAAGCTGGATTTATCAAAACCCCATGCTCAGAGGCCTCAGCCGCCTTATCAGTGGTTAGTATTAACCAGCGCCAATGGTGTTACGGCGTTCTGGCAGCGTTTGGCCTATCTTGGCCTGGATGCTCGCTGCTTAGCGTCGGTTAATATCGCGGCTATTGGGCCGGCTACTGCCTCAGTGCTGCTCGACTACAGCATCAGGGCTGATTTAATTCCAGAAGTGTATACGGCCGAGGGTGTGCTGGCCGCTTTCGACGCGTTGGGTTCTGTCGCCGGCCAGCGCTTCTTGCTGGCGCGAGCCGACATCGCCCGCAAAACCCTGGCCGAAGGTTTACAACAGCGGGGGGCTTGGGTCGATGAATTTGCGGCCTACCGTACCGTGCCGGTTGAAGGCAAGCATTCTCCGCCACCGGCCGATATCGTCACCTTTACCAGTTCATCGACGGTGCAGGGATATGTTAATTGTCTTGATGGGCGAAATCCGGCTGAGGCGCTTGCCGACAGTCAGGTTGTGTGTATCGGCCCTATTACCGCAGCCACAGCTGAGAAACTGGGTGTTCCCGTCCAGGCCGTAGCTGAGGAGTACACGATCGAGGGGATAGTTGAAGCTCTTAAAAATCACGCGGGACGCGAAGCCTAGAGTGTCGGAGTTTCTTATTTCAGCGTCTCGTATGGTGCATACTATTTTTGGAAGGTGATTACTATGAATATCGAGAAGTCCGTTAAGCTCTTCGAGAAAGCTCAGAAAGTTATTCCCGGCGGAGTTAACTCACCGGCGCGTGCCTTTGGGGCCGTAGGTGGCCAGCCTATTTTTATCGATCATGCCGAAGGGGCATTTATGTGGGATGTCGATGGCAACCGCTATATCGACTACGTGCTAAGTTGGGGGCCGTTAATTTTAGGCCACGCCCATCACGATGTCGTCGCGGCAGTGCAAAAAGCGGCCACGCGAGGAACCAGCTATGGCGCGCCGACAGCCATCGAAACTGAATTGGCCGAGCTGGTCTGCGAACTCGTACCCTCAGCCGAACAGGTGCGCTTTGTAAACTCCGGCACGGAAGCAACGATGAGCGTTTTGCGGCTGGCCCGCGCTTATACCGGACGGGATAAAATTATCAAGCTCAAAGGCAACTACCACGGGCACGCCGATTTTTTACTCGTTCAGGCCGGCTCTGCCGTGGCGACGCTTGGTTTACCCGATAGTCCGGGCGTACCTGCCGGGGTTACGAAAGATACGCTAACCGCACCGTACAACAATTTAGAGGCCATCGAGACGCTCTTTAAACAGTTTGGCGATGACATTGCCGCAATTATTCTTGAGCCGGTGGCCGGTAATATGGGGCTTATTCCTCCTGTGGATGGTTATTTAGCCGGTTTGCGTAAATTGTGTACCCAGCACGGCGCGTTATTAATCTTTGATGAAGTAATGACCGGCTTTCGGGTAGCGTTAGGTGGCGCACAGGAATATTTCGGCATTACGCCCGATTTAACTGCGCTGGGTAAGGTGATCGGTGGCGGATTGCCGGTAGGGGCCTACACCGGCCGCAAAGACATTATGCAAACGGTCGCCCCGGCCGGGCCGATGTACCAGGCCGGGACGCTGAGTGGTAACCCACTGGCCATGGCCGCGGGATTGATGACCCTTAAGGGGTTGCAAAAACCGGGCGTTTTTGAAGCTCTGGTGACCAATACCACGAAACTGTCCGAAGGCATTAGCGCTGCTGCCGAAGCCGCCGGCGTGTCGATTTATCCGACTCAGGTCGGCGCGATGTTTTGCTTCTTCTTTAACAACGAGCCGGTCATTGATTGGGAAACGGCCTCAAAAAGCAATGTGGAGTTATTTGCCCAATTTTTCCACGCTATGTTAGAGCGGGGTGTTTACTTTCCCCCGTCGCAATACGAGTCGTGGTTTTCATCAACGGCTCACACCGATGAGGCTATTGTGGCCACTATTCAGGCTGCCCAAACGGCTTTTCGTGAGATTGCAGCGTAAATTACGTAACCCCGGCTCGCTCTGATGGGTAACCTTCGTATAGCTTATGGGTTACAATCGTCTTGAGGCGATCCATCGCCCGGTAAATGTCGGCAAAGGTATTGTAGAGCGGTGCGATGCCAAAGCGGATGTTATCCGGTTCGCGAAAGTCGGGAATAACGGTCAGGTCAGAGGCCGGGGCTTCAATGAGGGCGCGGTTGATGCGATAGCCTTCAGGATGACGCAGCGATATATGTGAGCCGCGCCGGTCGGCCTGTTTTGGTGAACCGAGCGTAAAACCGAGCGGTGTCAGCCACTGCTCCGCCAGAAAAATCATATATTCACTCTGGCGGATGCTTTTGGCCCGCAATTGATCGATACCGGCTTGCAACAGCAGATCGACGGCCGGTTCAATCGCTTTGAGCGAAAGCATCGGCGGCGTACCGATCCAAAAGCGGCGAATGTCGGGCGCGGGTTCATACTCTAAGTTGAAAGCAAACGGGTTTGCCGCGCCCAACCAACCCCATATCGGAGACTCTAACTCCGTTTGTAGATCCCGACGCACGTAGAGAAAGGCCGGTGCGCCGGGGCCGCCGTTGAGATATTTGTAGGTACAGCCGATGGCTAAATCGACACCGGCCGCATGCAAATCAACCGGCATCGCTCCCACTGAATGACTTAAATCCCATAACATAAGCGCCCCCACCTGATGAGCCTGTCTGGTTACCGCAGCCATGTCGTACATAAAGGAACTCTTGAAAGCTACATGGGTTAAACTCACCAGCGCTGTGTCAATGTCGATGGCGGTTTCCACCGCTTCCGGCGCAATCGTGATCGAGTCGGTCGAAGGGATAAGTTCTAACTGATGCCCTTGGCCGAGGAGATCGATTGCCCCCTGGAGAATGTATAAATCGGATGGGAAGTTAAAGACATCGCTGACGATTTTTGATCGACCGGGTTTGGCTCGTAAAGCGGCGATGACCAACTTAAAGAGGTTGACCGAGGTTGAATCGGTGATAATGACCTCATCCGGTTGAGCGCCGATGAGTTTGGCGATCTTTTGGCCCAATTCCAACGGCGCTTGAATCCACCCCTCGTTCCAACCCCGAATAAGCCGCTGGCCCCACTCCTGTTCAATTGTGCGCTGCATAACCTCTATAGTGCGTTTGGGCAGCCGTCCTAGCGAATTGCCATCAAGATAAATCAGATTAGGATCATGGCTGACAAACGCATCGCGAAAGTGGGCGAGATGATCTTGGGCATCTAATGTTTGTGCTAAATCAAAGGTCGTATTTGAAAATTGCATGAGCGTGCCTGCGGTTTAGGTAGGGCTTGGTAAATTGTCGAGTTGGGCTTTTTCTGCGGACGAAAGTTTGATAGCGATAGTTTTGATGGTTTCATCCAGCTGCGAAACGCGGTTTGCACCTATAATGGCCGAGGTTACGGTTGGATTGGCTAAAATCCAGGCCAATGCGATTTGAGCCGTAGTGGCGTTGTGGCTTTGGGCAATATCGTCCAGCGCGTCGATAATATCGAAGCCTGCTCTGTTCAGATAAGGCTTCATGCGGGCATTACCGTAACCACGGCTTTGTGTTGGGATTTCACCGCTCCGCTTGTATTTGCCGGTAAGAAAACCTCCGGCCAGTGGGCTGTAGGGAATAACACCCAAATTTTCGTCGCGAGCAAGCCCCATCAGTTCATTTTCATACTCGGCGCGATGCACCAGGTTATAATGGGGTTGAATAGACTCATAAGCGGGCAGGTTGTACCGGGCACTTATTTTGAGCGAGTCGCGCAGTTGAGATGGGGTATGGTTGGAGCAGCCAATGTAACGGACTTTGCCCTGGGAAACCATAGTTTCGTAGGCGCGTAGCGTTTCTTCCATCGGTGTGTCTTCATCGGGCCAATGACTTTGGTATAGATCAATCGTCTCGACCTGGAGGCGTTTTAGGCTGTCTTCAACCGCTCGCATTAAATGTTGGCGGCTAAGTCCTTCACCGTCGGGGCCGTCCCACATTCGACCTCGGGCTTTGGTGGCGATGATGATATTATCGCGCACCTGCCGCGACGTGAGCCATTCGCCAATCCAGGCTTCGGAAACGCCGCCGTCGTTATTGTCGGCCCAAAAAGAGTAGATATCAGCCGTATCAAAGAAATTTATCCCATGTTCAAAAGCGTGATCCATGATGGCAAAGGACGTATCCTTGTCGGCTGTCCAACCCATCGTCATCGTTCCTAGACAGAGTTGAGATACGTTTAAGTCGGTTTTGCCTAATTTTTGATATAACATTCGTGTTTTTCACCTCATTGTGTATAGTAGTAATGAGCTTGCCGGCAATTATAATTGGCTGCAATTTATCGCGAGAGTATAGCACGGATTAAAATGGAAGTCATGTTACCCATATTTTTTAAGACAATTTTGGATAGAATTATGAGTTACGCAGTTGGGCGTATCCAGCAAGGTGAGAGTCACTTATTCATTAGAAATGAGCGTCCATTTGGCCCATATAGCTCGATCTAGTGCATCGAAGTGACTGTCACCTTTTGAAGTGCGTAACTCCTAAGAGTAATGAAAGGAGTAAAAGCCGAGGTTTTTACAGGATTGGATTGAAATAATAAGGTTTATGTCATGAAAAGTCTTGGGAATTTTACAACACATTCCGGAAAAGAGGTTACATTTCGGTATATTCAAAAAGAGGATGCGCCCCTTCTTGTCGATTTGTTTAACAGGTTAACGTTTGAGTCAAGACGGTTGCGCTTTCATCTTTATACCGAAAAAATTCCCCCGGAGCGTATTTGGAAAGAAGCCGTGAACCTGTCAACCTTAAACCCGGATCTGCATATTGCTGTTGTTGCCACCGTGCTGGAGGATGATGGGCAAGAACACGCCGTTGCCGTGGCTCGATTCGCCCGAGCCTCGGTAGATGACACCGAAGCGGAAGTAGCGGTTGTTGTGAGAGATGATATTCAAAGAAATGGATTGGCCCGTAAACTGTTTGAAATTTTGACCAAAGAGGCGTGCTCGATAGGCATTACCCATTTTGTGGGTTGGGTTATGGCCGAGAATGTTCGTTTAATGAAGCTTATTGAAAAATTAGAGGTGCCCGTTGAGTCTGAAATTCGCTACGGGCAGCGAAAGATACGAATCCCCATTACCTAACGGTAGTTGTTAGGTAGCAACTCGTTAATGGTTAATCTGTCTTTATAAATTTAGCCACTTGGTCGGGAAAGGCACGGGTATTGATCGGTTTGGAGATAAAGCCATCACAACCGTAGGCTTCGGCCATCTCTCGGGCTGTATCTTCCGGCCAGGCGGTAACAGCCACAATAGGAATATCGGCTAACTCCGGCGTTCGTTTAAAGAATGCTACCAATGTTTGCCCGTCGATATCAGGTAACCCCAAATCAACCAGAATAATATCAGGAATTTCATCGATAGCCGCTTGTAATCCGCTTTCGCCATCGTTGGCGTGAATAACCTGATGATGGCGTGCTTCTAAGATTCGCCTGGCTAACAAGGCATTCTGTTCATTGTCTTCGACCATTAATATCTTGCTAATGATGGCACCTGCATTATTCTTGTATCGTTTATACTTTGTCCAGTATATCACGTTCAAGAAAAAGGTAAAAGTTCGAAAAAAATTTTACTCGATTTCAGGACTGTTCCAACCGAATTTCTTGAGATCCACCCGGCCTTTTGCATCGAACACAACCCCCTCTGCTTCTAAAATTTGGCGCTGGAGAGCACTGCCTATGCCGCCCGATCGCGGGCTAATTTTGCCCTGGCTGTTGATAACGCGCTGCCACGGTACATTGCGGTTGGGGCCAAGCGCCGCGAGTGCGTAGCCAACCATCCGGGCGGTGCAGCCGTCTACAAGCTGTGCAACTTGGCCGTATGTTGCTACTTTTCCGGCGGGAATGTGCCGGACGACAATGTACACCCGTTCATAAACGGGAATTTCGGGGGGGAGATCCATCAATGTGCCTACGGCTCCTCCGTTTCGATAGCATCGGGCGAGAGAAAGGTGAAACTGCGCTGCATAGGGTTGAACCAGACCAGCGCTGCATCGTAAATGTCAGCCGGG
>JAGRBY010000164.1 GCA_020433835.1 Anaerolineae bacterium
CATGAAAACTCCAAAAACCAAACTCAAAATGATATTTGGAAAGCCCATGATGAACCCCAAAAATGTCGATAGGGTTACATCTCCCTCACCTAAACCTCCTCTGGAAAGCAGCGCCGCGACATAAACAATGATAAAACCCGTAATGCCACCTACCAACGCTGCTCGCCAGGTTAAATCCGGCGTTATAAAGGCAGCAGCGATGGCCAACAAAATTGATGGTAAAATTACGACGTTAAATATGAGCCGGTGTTCTAAATCGGTAACAGTCACCAAGATAAGAATGACGGTATATACGGTTACTATCCCCAGCTGGGGCGAAAACCCGTAATACCACCATAGAAAGGCAAAAAAGATAGGGGTGACCACTTCCACAACCACCGAGCGCACCAATCTTTGGTGTGCCACACCGCATTGCGGGCACTCACGCCGTCCATTCAATCCATTCAGCAACGCGCTCCACTGTTTAAGCGGCCGCAGAGCACCACACTGAGCGCACTTGGGCCACTGAAACACGGTTTGTCGTGTTGGAAGAATGTCAGCTGCATGATTTATCGCGATGCCGGCTAACCAGCCAAAAAGAACAAAGAGGGTAGCAAGTAATATCACAAATTTTTCCGGTCGTTGATAGTTTTCAAGTTCAGGTCAACAGTCTGATTTTTTTGCTGCCTGGTCAGACGAATCATGGCTACTCCAATTATGGAACAGACCACGGTGGTTGTCCATAGGCCAAAAGTAAAGGGCTGAGGACGATAGAAGAAATTAAGCGTGTGCGATCCGGCCTCAACGGCCACAGCACGGAAGGCGACATTGGCCGGCCACACCGTCGATGACTGATCATCAACAGTAGCCTGCCAGCCGGGATAAAACGTATCAGTAAGAATTACAAAGCCGTCCGTTGGCGCATCGACCCGCAGTTGAATTACATCGGTCGTCTCGGCGATAAGGTCAACCGGCACAAACTCAGCCGGTGCATTCCGATGGTCCGGTAACGCAACATCTTCTAACTTAATGATAACCACTTCTTGTCTAGGATCAAACTCAGACTCAATTATTTGGTCGATGGCCTCACGCTCATTGTCGACATAAACTGCCTGCGCTACAAAATAAGCCCTGGGCAGAGGATTGGGCACAGCCCGGATAACAGCCATTTCGGTCTCGGTAATTACCGGCCAGGGGTGATCCGGCGCGTCGTTGACAACAGCCCCCACGTTCATAAGCGCCAGCAGCCGAGCCTGCCTTTCGGGTTGACTTTTTTCGATGAGATTGAGCAAAGTTTGCCACTTTCCAACCACCAGGGGATCATCATTGTTGGCTGAAGGGAGATGCGCGTATACTCCAAAATTTGGCACCAGCGATTCTTTATACATCTGCAACGATGCCGCATCGGTCGGCCCGAATGATTTAAATCGAAAATAGTGGTTAAATCTGGCCCGGTAAGCAAACTGCTCATCGACAAAATACCGATACGGCTGCTCCTTTAGCCTCTGAGCGCTCGCAATAGGCGTACTAAACACCGATGCCGACGTGAGCGGGATCAAAGGCCAGGCGGCCAGCAGCAGATCGATGCTCACAAAGAGAATAGCGATCCCTTGCCACCACGACTCAGTCAATAGCCTTTGCTCTCTTTTTTGCGGTCTAAGCAGTAAGATGACAACGGCCCCAATAAGCCACAACCCGAGGTTGCGCGTGGCCGTCAAAAAGGTTATTTCCCGACCGGCCAGCCACCATTGCCCGATCAACCCGGCTAACGTCAGAGCGATGCACGCCGCCAAAAAGCGCCGCCAGTGAGGCCGATTGTGAGCGGTTGACTGAAAGTACTGCGCTCCGACTCCGGCCAGTATCGCCATCGCCACGGTATACCAGATGAGCAATCGCGCCGGAGCCTGAAAAAAACGAAAGCCGGGCACCCACGTAAAGACCCATAGATAGATGGGCGTATTCCAACCCATCGCCAGAACCAAACTGATGGGGATCATCACGGCAAAAAATGGAGCCACGCTTAACGGGTCGATTGCTACTCTTGTTGAAGCGCTAGCCTCTGATTTTTTTGATGTAGCGTGACGATTTTGCCAGGCTGTTTTTAGAGAAATCGTTATCGCCGTTAGAGCAAGGATAAAAGGCAAAATTCCTAAGTAGGCATGATCTTCCCAGTAGTTAGCGTAGCCCCAGTAGTTCCCCTGCGCCGGATGACCAAAAAAATTGGGGGCTACAAGCGTGATCAATCGCCACGGCCACATCGAGTACGTTAGAGCAAATGTGCGTTCCGCGCCGTCGTTGCGGGGTGAATTCAGTAAGTACTCCGCCGTCGGCCCAATTTGGACAGCACACAGCAGCAGAGAGAGCAGGACGGCGATGAGCAAATAGCCCACAGCTTTGACCACACCGGTAAGGCGTGAGGCGTAAAATGGGGAAGAGACTTTATCGTGGATTTGAAGCCGATGCGAATCTGATCGATGTAGCAACGGAGCGAGGCGATCGGCCTGCCAACTTCTAAAACCAACATAGCCGCCAAGCAAAACCAAACTGTAAAACCACAATTGAGCGTGGCCGGCCAAAAGCTGCCCGGCCAGCGCCACCGCCAACCATAAAACATCGAGAAAATGTCGCTGCCGGGCCAGCCGGTCACCCAGCAGCAGTAGGAGTGGTATCCAGGCCGCTGCGTGAATCATCACAACAAACTGCGTACGCCCCATAATATAACCGCTAAACATATAGGTTAGCGCCGCTACCGCCGCCGCAAAGCCACTCAACCGCAGCCGGCGACCGTAAAAATACATGGCGATGCCCGCCAGAGCTATATGGAGGATAATCGACAGCGTCAAAGCGTGCGCAGTCGGCATAAAAAGGAAGATAAGATTAGGCGGATAGAAAACCGCACTTTGTAAGTTGGCTAACAGCGGAGCGCCATTACCCAACAGTGGATTCCACAGCGGCCACTGGCCTTGCAGCAAACTATCTTTGACCGGTTGATGCCACGGCCAAAATTGGAGCATAATCGTACCCCAATAAAGAACCTGGCCGTAAACAAGCCAGCGCCAAAATAAAAGCAAGGGTAGTAACGCTAAAAGCATGACCGGCAAGAGGCGCGAGAGTGTCGAGTTACGCATGTTGACAAACATTTACAGTGGGCTAGAATTTACGATGCTGGTTAGACAAGTTGTTTGACGATTTTGTTGGTTGGATAGTTTGGATAATGCTTACATACGAAAGAATTAGTGGTGTTGTCAGCCTAACGTTGATTGGGTTGGCGTTATATTTTGTACTTAATTTTCCCGTACAAGTTACATCGTTCATGTTACTCGGTTCGCCGCTTACGGTCGATTCCCCGCAGCGTTGGTTAATGATTGTTTTGCTCGGCGTTCTGGCGATGGCCGGAGCCGATACCGTAATCCGCACCCACCCCGCGCTCTCATCGCGCAAGTTAGGCTATTTGGCAACGTTTTGGGTACTGCCGGGGCTTCTGGTCATTTTGGCCACGCAAACGCTTGGCCTGGCCCCTTCGCCGTTGGCCTGGGCCGGCGGGCTGGTTATTGTCGGCTTACTGCTGTGGCTGACGATTCTAACCGAGTTTCGCCAAGTAGCTCCCGCCGGAAGTTCGCTCTGGAGCCGGTTATGGCAGCAGTTTATCGGCTATGCCATCGCCCTGCTTTTCTTTATCGTCATTTATCAAAGCCGCAGCCGCAGCTTAATGAGCGCTACAGGCGTTATGCTGGTCGGCGGGATGGTAGCGCTCTCGCTGCTGCGTTCTACGCCGGAACAAATTTCCAAAACCTGGATTTTTGCAGCAATTATTGGGCTAAGTCTGGGGCAAATAACCTGGGCTTTGAATTACTGGCGAACCGGCACGCTCAACGCCGGCCTTTTGATATTTCTGGTCTTTTATGTCTTGGTTGGAGTAGCACAGCAGCAGCTCCTTGGCACCCTTACCCGCCGCACACTGGCCGAGTTTGGAGCCATTGCCGCAATAGCGTTGGCCGTCATCCTGAATTTATAACCCCAATAGTTCATTATACCATCGCTGCCCCAATCAGAGTAGGTTTCGGAGGAAAAGTGCCTGCTTTGCGGAGTTGATAGCGCTTAAACTAATAGACAAAACGGATAAAAGACGTGCAACCCAGCTCCGTCACTCCCGCATGCTTTTAGCGGGAGTCCACCTCTAAAGAACTTGCTGGATGCCCGATAAAGACATTCGGGCATGACGTAATGCCTTTCATTGTACGCTGTTTTCTGACTTATCTATAAGAACTTGATAGCCTTATGGAGCCGGATACGGCTGTTGACAATGCCATTTCTTCACGCTACACTTGGTAGGTGGTATGTTTAATAAGGCAATGAGGTAAAGTAATGATCGAAGCCGTTGACTTGACAAAAGAATTTGGCGATTTTACAGCCGTGCGCAATGTCAATCTGCACGTGCCGGAGGGCGAAGTTCTTGCTCTGTTGGGGCCAAATGGGGCGGGCAAAACCACCACGGTGCGCATGCTGGGTTCGATCCTGTCTCCCACGCGCGGTTGGGCGCGTATTGCCGGCTTTGATACCGTTAAAGATGCGCAAGCGGTTCGCCAGGTTATCGGCCTGTTAACGGAATTTCCCGGCCTTTATCTCCGCATGAAGGGGCTTGACTACCTGCGCTTCTTTGGCGAGTTACAGAATATGCCGCGCGATCTCATCCGCAGCCGCAGCGAACAACTTCTCAAACGCTTCGAGCTGTGGGACGCCCACGATAAACAAGTTGGTAAATACTCCAAAGGGATGAAGCAAAAATTAACCCTGGTACGGGCCATGCTGCACGATCCCCAGGTGCTTTTTCTCGATGAGCCAACCTCGGCCATGGATCCCCACAGCGCCAAACTGGTGCGCGATGCCATGGCCGATCTGCGTCACGAGCGCCGCACCATCGTCCTCTGCACCCACAACCTGGCCGAAGCTGAGCAGCTCGCCGACCGCATCGCCATCGTCCGTCGCGGGCAGATTATCGCCCAGGGCACACCTACAGAGCTAAAGAAGCAACTGCTCGGCGATCCGCTCATGGAGCTTCGTCTGGCCGAGCCGATGAACGGCTTAGTCAACTATCTACGAGACAAAGTCAACATTGTCACCCATGGCGAAGATTGGATCAGATACACCGTGCCTGACCCCTCGCAGTTCAATCCCACGCTTATTTCCCAATTGGCCCAGCAAAGCACCCCCGTTATCACCCTCAGTGAAATATCCCGCAGTTTAGAAGAAGTCTACTTGCAAATTGTTGAAAGCGATCAAAAGTTGGAAGATGCGCTTAAAGAGCAGTATGATCAGACTCTTTAAGAGAAGGCTAAGGCGAAGGCTGAGG
This sequence comes from Anaerolineae bacterium, assembly GCA_020433835.1. The sequence goes on from JAGRBY010000164.1 coordinate 5,330, forward strand.
CTAAGATTCATTAAACCGCAACTGGCTTAGCTCACCCAAACCAATTATCTATCCCATCACCACGCCACAGCAAACTAACCAACCAACCAACCGACCATCCTTCTATCCTCTTAAAAATAGACTCGTAGGACAAACTTAAGTTTGTCCCACGGTAATTTTCATTGTCGTTGTCGTCTCAATCGAGACTGTTAGACTCTTCTGTCTTCGCACGTCGGTAATGGCGTTTTGCTTTGGCACGATTACCGCAATGTTTCATCTCGCACCAGCGCCGGCGACCGTTGCGACTGGTGTCTAAAAACAGCCAGCCGCAGCTTGCCCCGGCACATTTTCCGACTCGATTTAACTTGTCCGACACCAGCAGCTCTGCCGCTGAGCGGATGATAGGCCAGAGAACGCGCTCTAACGCGGCTGCTTCGCCACCCCACACCCAGGCAAAACCCTGCTCAGTCGACTCGATTCTCGACATCATCTCTTTATCCAGCAAAAAATCGTTCAACGTACTCAACGCAGTTTCCGACACGGTCTCGCCCGTGGCGATGCGTGAGAAAAGGCGATGGATTTCCGTACGCAAGCGCATACCCCGTTCAAAGAGCGCCATGGCGGTATCGGGCTGCCGTTCCGCTTCGGCCAGCAGCGGTTCAACTTCATCTTCATTCAAAAAATGTGCCTGGAAATTCCACCAAACCAGATCCGTGTAGCGATGAAAACGCTCGTATTTGGGTTCGTCACTGTCCCAATTTTTGCTGTCGACAAAATCAAGACAGGGCCAGCCACCGAGCCATCTGAATATGGGCATCTTTGTATTTTTCGTCATGATACAACTTTCTAACTGGTAAAATGGTTTTGACAGGTTATAAATAGTACGATAAAATCTAACCGTCAAACACAGAGTAACAAGTTAGAATAGCTTTGTCAAAATTGGTGAGGTGAACAGGATGCGCAGCAAAACGATTTCCATTTTTGTAAGCTTGATTATCATCATGGTGGCAGCGTCGGCCTGCGCCTCGAATACCCCGGCCTCAGAGCCGCCGTCATCGACCCCCGCAGCAACACAGCCGGCCCCTACATCGATACCCGCCGCCCCAACCCCCACCCAAATCGCCGCATCGCCGGACAGCATCGCGGTTAGCCTGCACCCCTATCCCTACACCACGCCGCTGCCGCCACCCACGCCGACGATTCTCGACGGTGTCTACACCCGTTCTGTTCATTTTGAGGGCACGCCCACCCCCTGCCGTCGTTGTGCTCCCTATCGAGCCGAAGGCGGCGTCTGGACGCTCAAACTGGAGGCCGGAGCCTTTCGGGTATCGCATGACGCCACCAATTTTCACGGCATCGGCTCATTTACGCTCTCTGGCGATAAATTAGCCCTATTTAACGACCCTAACTGCCATCTGGAAACCGGTACCTACCGTTGGGAACTGGACGGTCGGTCGCTCATTTTAAAGGTCGATGACGATACGTGCGGCTTCGGGCTGCGGGCTAAAAATCTTGGAGCGGGAACGTGGGTTAAGCAAGGCGATGAAGAGGGCACCGCCATCGATCACTGCCAACCTCCCTCTCTCGAAGCCGCTATCAGCGGTCACTGGCCCACGCCGCAAGGATGTTAAGAGAGGGTTTGATAGTTGGTTGATAGAAAATCACAAACAAACAAACAAACAAACCAATTAACCAACCAACCATAACTTTGGAGAAAAATATGACTGAGCGAAGATGGTTCATCGTAATAATTTGCCTGTTAGTACTCATTGTCGTTTACCGAGAAGTCGATAACGCTGCTCCCTTGCACGCCTCCGAACCCGATGTATCACCCAATGTGATAAACGGTCACGCCAATAATACCGTGCCCGATGGGGTGGTCGGCGGCACAATTGGTGGTGGCGGCAACGGTGGCTTCCCTAACCGGCTAACGGCCGATTTTGGCACGGTTGGTGGTGGCTTGGGTAACGAGGCAACAAGTCAGTCGGTCGTCGCCGGCGGATATAACAATACAACAACCGCCTACCATGCCGCGATTGGCGGCGGCTCTGATAATCTGGCTACAGGCGGTGGCAGCACCATCGGCGGGGGCAAGCGAAACAGTACCTATTTTGCCTTCAGCACCGTCGGCGGCGGATCGTTTAATACCGCTAACGGGCTTAGTACCACCATCGGTGGGGGAACGGCCAACACCGCCAGTGGCGAGCGGTCGACGGTGGGCGGCGGAACACAAAACTTCGCTACGGGTCTGGAAAGCACGGTAGCCGGTGGTACGCGCAACGTAGCATCGAACGCCTATGCCACGATTGGTGGCGGTATAGAAAACCAGGCCGATGGGCGTCGCTCGGCCATTGCCGGGGGCGCGGGTAACCAGGCCGCCGGTGAAGACGCCACCATTGGCGGCGGCTTGAGCAACCAGGCCGTCGATCGCTATAGCACGGTCGCCGGTGGTCGCGCCAATCGCGCCGGTACAGCCAACGATGATGGCGAAGATGCACGCTATGCTGCCGTTGGCGGCGGGCAGGATAACGTGGCTGAGGGCCTGGGCGCAACCATCGGCGGCGGGCTGGAAAACGTGGCCGGCGGCGATTTTTCGGGCGTGGCTGCCGGTTCCGGCAACCGTGCCGGTGGCGATTACAGCTTTGCCGTCGGGCATCGCGCCCAAATTGCAGATGACCACAGTGGTGCGCTGCTGCTGGCCGATGCCACCGACGCCGATTTTACCTCAGATGCCGCCAACGAGTTCGCCGTGCGGGCTTCGGGCGGCGTGCGCCTGATCACGGCTGTCGATGAAGACGGACAGCCGTTGACCGGTGTGCAGCTTGCGCCCGGCAGCGGCACCTGGCAAACGTTGAGCGATCGTCAGGCCAAAACCAATATCATGCCAGTCAACGAACAGGAAATTTTAGCGCTGTTGATGGGCGTGCCGGTTAGCCTGTGGAATTACACCACCCAGGATGACAGCATTCGTCACATCGGCCCGATGGCGCAAGATTTTTACACAGCCTTTGGTCTCGGCGAAGATGAGCGCTACCTGACAACGGTTGATGTTGATGGTGTGACTCTGGCGGCAATGCAAGGTTTGTATCAGATTGTGCAAAGCCAAGACACTCAGATTACCGATCTACAGCAAACAATCGAACGATTATCGGCTGAGAATACGGCCCTCTCCGGGCGTTTATCCGCTCTGGAAGCCCGTTTCGCGGCTTTGGAACAAGCGTTGGTAGAACCCAAATAGCCAAGTTTTTGGGGTTGGTATGCAAAAATTACCCCCTTGACAAACCATCTTAAGATTTTATAATGGGAAGGGTTGTCACTTTTACCATCCCTATAGCCTGTTATTTGAGGCCCTACGCAGAAGTTTAGCGAACAAGCTGCCCGTCATTTTTTAGGAGCGTGACGGGCGCTGCGTGAACTGGCTAACAGATCATTTAACAGGTACCTGATATATAACCGGCATCATTGCCGGTTACTTTTTGCAAACATATATATCACAACCTTGGTACTTTAGGGTCTTATGGCAAGAAACCAGGTTTTTTAGCGTTAATGCGAGGCGCTTTTTGCCCCAAAAGGCTATAAATTAGGCACCAAAAACCTGGTTTCTAAAAAAGTGCAAATATAGTGGTATATATGATGGGAACCAACTTTCTCCGCTAAATGTTATCCCCTTGCAGTGTTATTGCGCTTGTTATAAAACATTCCTACGGTTATTGGGCTTGAAAAAACGGATTTGCTGCCCTATTTCTTTGAGCGAATCGTAATGCCCTGATCCTAAAACAGTAGAGCGATATCAATTCATGTTGCTTGAAAACGTTTACAATGGGTAATTTTTTGTGAATTTTTTAACTTTTCTTAAGGAGAGTTGTAATGCGTTATAAATCCTGGACGATGAAGTTGCTCCTTTTACTGTTGGTAGCGGTTAGTTTAGCGTGCAGCAGTATTTTACCGGGCAGAGATGATCCAGAACCTGAGTTGGCAGACGAGGTCAATGTGGTTGAAGAGGAAGAGGCTGTCAATGAGCCGGAAATTGGCGAAGACGAAGATACAAACAGTGAGGCCATCATCGACACTGAGCCTGTAGAAAGCGATGTCGATCGTCCGGCGGCGTCGCTTTCGAGTCTGCGCGAGGCCATGCAGCAAGTCAGAGACGCCACTATCCAAATTGAAACCGATGCCAGCATGACCGATATTGATGGAGCCGTCTACGCTCAATCAGGCACCGGCACCGGTTTTATTATTGATGAGAGTGGTATTGCGGTGACGAACAATCACGTTGTGACCGGCGGGCGGAGTTGGAAAGTTTATGTTGGGGGCGAGGGTCGCGCTCGAAACGCCAAAGTTTTGGGTGTGTCGGAATGTTCGGATCTGGCGGTCATCGACATTGAGGGTGATGGCTTCCCGGTGCTGGATTGGTATGAGGGCGAAATTTTTACCGGCCTGCCGGTTTATGCCGCCGGTTATCCGCTGGGTGATCCGGAGTTTACCCTGACCCGCGGCATCGTCTCGAAGGAGGAAGCCAACGGCCAAACCAGTTGGGCCTCGGTGGATGGCGTTATCGAGCATGATGCCACCATCAATCCCGGCAATTCGGGCGGCCCGTTGGTTACGGAAGATGGAAAAGTGGTGGCGGTGAACTACGCCAATTTAGACAGCCAGGAGCAAGGGCACAGCATTCTCTTCTTTGCTATTGCCCGCGACGAGGCCCGCAATATTATCGACCGGCTGCGCGAGGGCGAAGATTTTCTGGCCATCGGCGTGAACGGTCAGGCGTTTGTGAGCGAGAGCGGCGATTCTTCTGGCATTTGGGTGCAGTCGGTGCAGTCCGGCTCTGTGGCCGATGAGGCTCGCATTGAAGGTGGCGACATCATCACCAGCCTGGAAGGCCGTGAGTTAGCGGTTGAAGGTACAATGCGCGAGTATTGCGATACGTTACGCAGCCACGACCCCGACGATACACTTGATGTTGAGGTGGTTCGTTTTGCTACCGGCGAAATTTTGGAGGGACAGCTTAACGGGCGCGAGTTGGAGATGGTTGAGGAGTTTGACGTTTCCAAGCTGTTCAATGATGGCTCTGACAATATTCTCGGCCCCGGTAGCACCAGCAATTACATGGTCGTAACCGATAATTACAGGGCGTTTGAGGTTGAAATTCCAGCAGCCTGGACCGACATCGACGGCAGACCGTTGCTAGATGATGACGGCCTGGAATTTGCTGCCGCGTTGTATGCAGCCGATACGCAGCAGGGAGACAGCAGTATCCAAATGAGTGTTTTTAGTTCACCTCCCGATTTTGACCCGGCTAGTTTTTTAGACTCGCTCTATCCTTCGGATCTCATCACCAACTGCTCGCCTTTGCAGCGGTTTGATTATAACGATCACGAAGGGTACAATGGCGTTCTGGACTTTTACGAAAATTGTGGGAAGGCCAAAGGGACTGTGCTTTTTATTGTTTTACGCTCAGTTAACGCACAAGAGTTTGGCATTTATTTGAACGGCATCAATTTGGGCCGTAAAGATATGGAGCATTTATTCGACACCTTTCAACTTGTTGGGCCGCTGCCCTAATTACTTAGAGAAACGTGATGACATTAAAACGAAAAACACTATCATTGGGACTGGTATTTTTAATTGCCTTGAGTTTAGGCTGTGGACTGCTGCCTTTTGGCAGTGATCGAGAACCTACAAAAGAGCCGGTAGGTGTGAGCCAGCCGACAGAACCTCCTCAGGGTGAAGATACGTCTGACGAAGCAGCAGACCAACCGGTGATTACGGAGTCGGCCGGAGGGCAACCATCGCCCGAAGAGGAAGAACCGCTGGATCGCGAGGCGGCCCTGGTAAAACTGCGCGATACCATGCGCAGGGTTAAAAGCGCCACCATCCAGATTGCAACAGATGCCAGCCTGACCGACATCGACGGTACGGTCTATGCCCAACCGGGAACCGGCTCGGGATTTATCATCGATGAGAGTGGTTTGGCCGTGACCAACAACCACGTGGTGACCGGCGGGCGCAGTTGGAAAGTTTACGTTGGCGGCGATGACAGACCGCTCAACGCCCGCGTGGTGGGCGTGGCGGAATGTTCGGATCTGGCGGTCATCGACATTGAGGGTGATGGTTTCCCGGTCCTGGACTGGTACGAGGGCGATATCTATCCGGGGTTGTCGGTTTACGCCGCCGGCTATCCTTTGAACGACCCCGAATTTACGCTCACCGGGGGCATCATTTCCAAGCAGAAAGCCGCTGGCCAAACCAGTTGGGCTTCGGTCGATGGCGTCATCGAGCACGACGCGACGCTTAACCCCGGCAGTGCCGGTGGTCCGCTGGTGACAGAAGATGGTCAGGTGGTGGCTGTCAACTATGCCAACTTCGATCTGGGTCAGCCGGGCGTGAGCATTCAGTATCGCTCAATTGGTCACACCGAAGCGCGGGCTATTGTTGACCACCTGCGTGAAGGTGAGGATATGCAGTCCATCGGCATCAACGGCCAGGCTTTTCTGGATGAGGAAGAGGGCATTTCTGGCATCTGGGTGCAGTCGGTGCAGTCCGGCTCGGCGGCTGATGAGGCCCGTATTGAGGGTGGCGATATCATTATGACCTTGGAAGATCGCGCATTGGCGGTTGATGGGACGATGGCAGAATACTGCGACACGCTGCGCAGCCACGATCCTGACGACGCGCTTGATATTGAAGTGGTGCGCCTGGCTACCGGCGAAATTCTCGAAGGCCAACTCAACGGCCGCGAGTTGAAAGTTGTTGAGACCGATGAGGATATCGCCGCTTCATCCACCGCTACCCGCCCCACCGCCGGCGCTGCCAAAGAAGAAGCCGCTCCGACCGATGAGCCGACCCCGACCTCACCGCCGCCAACCGCAACATCGGCTCCCCAAACAGGCGGCGGAGGCGGACTGGGAGCCTTTACGCTGTGGGGCAGCAACTTCTGGGGAACACTCGGCGGAGGTGGTGAGCAGTGGTACACCTTCAACTCCAATCAGGAGACCGAAGCCACGGTGATCGCCTTTGTGCAGAACGCGGATCAGATTGAAATTATCGTCTATCTTGGTAACGACATTCCGGTCTGGCCGCCCAAAGATGCCAATCAAGTGCCGAATGTCGGCATTGCCACCAAGCAAGGCAATCGAGACGGCAACGACAAAACAGCCGAGTTCATTTGGCAGGGGCCGATTCAACGCGATACCAAATATTACGTCCGCTTTATCAATCGCGGTGGCACAACCGCCACCTACTGCGTAAT
>JAGRBY010000165.1 GCA_020433835.1 Anaerolineae bacterium
AGATTATGCCCGTGGGCAGTATAATTAACTTACCCAATTCTGCCGGATAATTGGTAATTGGTAACTGGTAATTGGAGATTGAATACCTAATTACCAGTTACTATTACCTATTTACCCAAATTCAATTGTGGAAGTTATTGTATTCACGATCCTAAGGTCGCTTCACGGCGGCAATTAATCCATTAGCGGCAGAGTTAAAAAATTTCATTAGGCAAGCAGCGTTTTCTGGTTATAATTAACACGATAGAATCGGTGTGCAACTTTTTAAGGTTTGACCCGTAAAGTGTAACGAGCTTACGTGGTTACATGTAACGCGATTGGAAATGGTGTATATGTTTCACGGGCGGTAATTATTGAGCCGCAAGACTACTGGGTATAAATCAGGCTGAGGCTGAGGCGAAGGCTAAGAAAAAAGCAAAGAAAGCACGCTGATTTCTTGAGGGCGCGGCAGCTTAACCTGAATTTGTTTGCTTAGCCTACTGATATTGACATCGATTGGCTGAATAGTTTTATTTGGCCCGGCAGTTCACCAAATTGAATGAAGCATCGCGCTTGTTTTGTCTGTTGAAGGCTTTATGGTGTGAGTCGATGGCTTAATTATGTGAGTCGATTTTGTAATTGTGTGAGCAGTTCGCTCAATTATGTGAGTCGATGGCTTAATTAGGTGAGTCGATTTTGTAATTATGTGAGTCGATGGCTTAATTATGTGAGTCGTTCAAATGTTTATTTAAGACGCACCAATGTTTATTTAAGACGCGCCAACGATTATGTGAGTCGACTCAATGTTTATTTAACACGCGCCAATGTTTATTTAAGAGTTCAAACGGATTATGTGAGTCGTTCAAATGTTTATTTAAGACGCGCCAATGTTTATGTGAGTCGACTCAATGTTTATTTAACACAACGCAATAATTATATCTCTGGTTGAATGGATTGAATGAGTCATCACGGTGATTATGGGAGCGTACCATGGTGTTGAGCGAGCCGACGCTGGGATTAAGTTTATCGGTATCGGCTAGGGCATTTGCAATTTGATCGCCATGAAGAAAAAACTACGCGTTAACAGCTAAAATCTGAACAGTTACCCTAAATAATCAGAAAATACCCGGAAACCCAAAAAATGGAAGAAGAAAAATCTCTTAAAAACCAAGCTGAAGATATTGTTGAGGCGGTTGATCGCGATTTGCAGAAGATCAACACCCAGGCTCCCGTTGTGCGGGAAGATGTGGAAACGCGGGCCAACGCGCTGATGGATACCATCTTCAAAGCGGTGAGTGATGTTGACATCGATGCCGCCTCGGAACGCGTGAAAAAACTTAAAGCCGACCATCCCACCGCTACGACAGAGGAGTTATCGCAAAAGATCATTCGCGAGAAGTGCCAGCGAACCGGCGCTATTGGGGCGGTTACCTCCGGGGCGGGGTTGATTCCCGGCATCGGCACGGCGGCGGCGGTAACGCTTGGGGTAGCCGCTGATATTGGCGCTACATTTAAGTTGCAGGCGGAACTGGTTTTAGAGCTGGCGGCGCTGTACGATTATCCTTTGACAGAGGATGAGAAACAGCGGTTGGTGATGACCATTACCGGCATCAGCGCCGGTACTTCGGCGTTGGCCCGTAAGGCCGGGCAGCAAGCCTCGTTGAAGCTGGGCGAGAAGCTGGCTGAGAAGACCATCGTCAAGGCGATTCCGGTTATTGGCGTGGTGGCTTCGGCGGGAACGAACGTTTTATCAACCTATATCATCGGCCAGCGGGCGGATGCCTATTTCCGGCTGGGGCCGGACGCGATGGGTAGTTGGGCCGATAGCCTGCGAACGATTAGCGGCGTCGACGAGCGTCGGATTGGGCATTGGATGGCTGAAACGGGCAAAAGTACCGGGGCGGCTCTGGCTTCGGGGGCCGGCTGGGTGGGTGAAACCGGTAAGGCCGCCGGCGGTATGGTTGTGGATCGGGTGGGGAAGGTGGCCGGCAGCGTTGGCTCGACGATCAGTTCCGGGGCATCGGTTGCCGGTGAGTCGGCGGCAGAGGGGGCCAAAAGCTCAAGCCGCTGGATGGGATCATTTTTTACGGGCGCTTTTCGCGGCATCGCCAAAGGGGTGGGCTTTGTTTTTGGGGTTGTTACGTTTGTTCCGCGTAAAATCATCGGGTTATTTTTTAGAAAGAAGAAAGTAGCTTTGGAAGAATAATGGACTCTAAACCGTTTTTATTGAACCTTTCCGCCGCTGACCTGACCAAGCTGCTTAAAGGTTGGGGCGAACCGGCTTATCGAGCCAAACAGATCGAAAGTTGGCTTTACCAACAGTACGTCACCGATGCCCTGGCTATGAGCAACCTGCCAAAAACCCTGCGACAGCGGCTGGCGGACGATTGCCTGATCGATCCGCTCACTCCGGCGGTGGTGGTTGACTCTTCGGACGGTTACACCCGGAAGGCGCTGTTTGCGCTGCCGGATGATCGCCAGATTGAAACGGTGCTGATGCGGTACGATACGCGCCAAACGCTGTGTATTAGCTCTCAAGCCGGTTGTGGGATGGGCTGCCCCTTTTGCGCTACCGGGCAGATGGGCTTTATGCGCAACTTGACCGCCGGTGAGATTGTGGCGCAGGTGCTGTACTATGCCCGCCAGTTGAGCGAGGAAGAGAAGCGCGTGACCAATGTTGTGTTTATGGGCATGGGTGAGCCGCTGGCCAATTATGCTGAAACGTGGCGGGCTATTCGCCGCCTGAATGATAGCCACGGTTTCAATTTGGGCGCGCGCCATATCACGGTTTCAACGGTGGGGCTGGTGCCGGCCATCCGACGGATGAGCAAGGAGCCGGAGCAGATCGGGCTGGCGGTTTCGCTGCATGCGCCTAACGATACGCTGCGTAACAAAATTGTGCCGGTCAACTGGCGCTATCCGTTGGCGATGCTGATGGACGCTATCCGTGACTACATTGCGGTGACCAATCGCCGCGTAACGTTTGAGTATGCTTTGATGGACAAGCTCAACGACAGCGATGCTATGGCCGACCAGTTTGCCGAGTTGGTGCAGGGGCTGCTGTGTCACATCAATTTAATCCCTCTTAACCCCACGCCGAACTCGCCCTGGAGCGGTTCGCCGGATGAGCGGGTTTATGCTTTTCGCGATAGGCTTCAGGCAGCCGGTATTTCGACCACGGTTCGGGTGCGGCGCGGTATCGACATTGCGGCCGGGTGCGGGCAGCTGCACAACGCCCACAATCAGCAGGTGGCCGGGCTGCAAGAGCCGTCGTAACCGTCTGCAAGTTACCATAAAAAACCCATTTTAAAAAAATCTTGCATTTTTACGTTGAACGTTGTATCATTATACAGTTACGTGTAGAATTTTACTTCAATCCAAAAGGCCAGCGCATATGCTGGCCTTTAAAGATTGAAATCATGACCGGCGCACTAGTAAAACGCGATGATATCTGGCACTTCCGGCTCGAACATTCGAGGCTTTGCAATTGAACGTGGCGTGGCGATACGGGGTGACGGAGCGGGTCTGAGGAATATTTTCCGGGCCGGGCTGCGCTGGCTTGAACTGCACGTGCAGGATGTTAACAACCTAAATGTGTTTCCGATCCCTGATGGCGATACCGGAACCAATATGTTTCTCACGCTGCAAGCCGCACTGGCCGCGGTGCCGGCGGATGAAGATCGCGCCGGAGCGGTGGCCGAAGCTCTAGCTCAGGGCGCGTTGATGGGCGGTCGCGGTAACTCGGGCGTCATTCTATCGCAATTTATGCAGGGGCTGGCGGTTGGCTTGGCCGATAAGGTTACGTTTGAGGTTGTCGATCTCATTCACGCCTGGCGCTTAGGAGCCGATTATGCCTATCAAAGCGTGATCGAGCCGGTTGAGGGAACGCTGTTGACCATCGCCCGCACTGCGGCTGAGGCCGCCGAGGCGTGCCGCTCGCAGGCCGATTTGATCGCTTTGTTTGAGCGTGTCGTGGCGGCGCTGCAAACGGCGCAGGCGGAGACGCCCAACTTGCTGCCGGTGCTGCGCGAAGCCGGTGTAACCGACTCGGGCGGGCAAGGTCTGGTCTACATTTTTGAGGGCGGGCTGCGCTTTTTGCGAAATGAGTCGCTGGACTTATCGGCTCGCATGGCCGAACCAGCCTTTAGCAGTGAGTCGCTTGATCGACAGTCTGATGGCGCTCTGTACGACATTCAATTTTTGATTGAAGGCGATGGGCTGGCGGTTGAGGCGATACGCGCAGCAATAACGACGATGGGCGAATCGCCATTGGTGGTTGGCACCGATAGGGTGGTGCGGGTTCACCTGCACAGTACGGAGCCGGCGGTTCCGCTCAATTGGGGGGCCGGGTGCGGTACGGTTAGCCAGGTTATGGTGGAAAATATGATGCGCCAGGCCCAGCATACGGTCAAGCCGATGGGTATCGTCGCGGTTGTGTCGGGGTTGGGCTTTGTAGCCATCTTTCAGCAAGAGAGTTTGGTTTTGGTTCAGCCGGTGTCTCTTGAAACGTTGGTGGGGGCGGTTCATCAAGTGCAAGCCCATCAGGTTTTTATTTTGCCGAATGATGACGGGGTGAGGGCAACCGCACAGGCGGTGCAGGAACGCTGTCGGAAATCGGTGCAGGTTATCCCGACTCAAACGATACCGCAAGGGATTGCGGCGCTGTTGGCTTTCAATGATCGGCTGGATTTCGCCGAGAATGCGTGGCGTATGACGGAGGCGGCCTGGCGTGTACGCACCATCACCGTGCTTGATAGTTCGTTTGGCGGGAATGGGAACGAAGCGGCATCGGCAAGCATCACGACTATGTCTGAAGGTGATCCGTTGGTGACCGGTTGTGACCTCATCGCCACCACGCTAACCGCTTTGGAACATGTTGAGGCAGAACAGTACGAATTGATTACGCTCTATCCCGGCCAGCACAGCCGACCGGCCCAAACTCAGGTGCTCAAGAACGAAATTGTGCGCCGTTATCCGGAAGCCGATGTGGAACTTTATCCGGGTGAGCACGATCGTTATCATTATATTATTTCATTGGAGTAATCGTTTACTTTGTCTGAGAAAGTTGCTATTGTCACAGATAGTACGGCTTACTTTGAGCCGGGTGAAGTTGAAGAGTTGGGTATTCACGTTGTTCCGCTTAAGATTCGATTGGGTACCGAAAAGTTTTTAGATGGAAGCGAGACGGACACCGAGGAGCTTTTTAGAAAAGCAAACCTGTCCGGCCAATTTCCGGTTAGCTATCCGCCCGATCCAGCCGAGTTTGAACGCGTTTATGCGGACATTCATAAACATAAAACCGATCAAATCCTCTCTATTCATATTTCGAGCCATCTCAGTAAAACGATTGATCGGGCCAAATCTGGAGCCGAGGCGCTGATGGGGCGCTGCTCGATTATGATTGTCGACTCGATGACGACTTCGGTAGGGCTGGGCATTTTGGTAAAGGCGGCGGCCCGGGCGGCCAACGAAGGGGCTTCGTTGGATGATATTGTGCGGCTGGTACGCGGTATGCTGCCGCATATCTATTTGATATTTTACGTCGAAACGATGGACTATCTGGAACGCAGCGGTCGCATCGGCAAAGCGCAAGCCATTTTAGGCTCGATGTTAAGTATTAAGCCCATCTTGTTTATGGAAGATGGCGATATTATTCCGTTAGAAAAAGTGCGCACCACTGAAAAGGCGCTTGAAAAATTGTTTGAGTTTGTGGCTGAATTTGATAATTTGGAGCAAACTGCTATCATTCAGCGCAGCAAAGAGCCCAGTAAAGAAGCCAAGATACTAAAAGAACGCTTAGAACAAAGCTTTCCTGAACTACAATTTCCGGTTATCCAATATGGGGCCGATATGGCCACCCGTATCGGGCCAAATGCTGTTGGAATTGTGGTTTACGAAGGCATGAACTTTTGATGTAAGAAAAATTCGTTATGCTCTCTACATTCGATAAACTGAGCCGGATGCTAACCCAGGAAAAAAGGTTGGGTTACAAGAACAAAGCAATTATGGGGGGATTTGAGAAACTGGCCCCTAATTGGTCTGAAGAAGCACGGCAAGAAGCCTCGACTGAGAATGAACGCCGTGTGATTGAGGAAGTGGTTGAGGATCTGCAGAACTATCCTAATATTGACGATGCCGATCGGCCTACCTTTGTTCATCAAATTCTGGTAAAACTCCATAAACCGGATAAGCAGTCCACATCTCATACGGCTGTTAATAATAAACAAGAAAATAACAATAATACGCCACCGGTACAGGATTCGCCCCGTAAACCGGAGGTGAAGCAGGAAACCAAGGTCCAAGAGGCAGAAGTAACCCGCGATTCTACGCCTCGACCCAGTACGCGCCGCAAAACTACGCGAGCCTCAACCGGTGCATCGACGCAATACAGCTCAGATAAGGATTATGCCAGCACCGGGTTAGACTCGCCCGTTACCAAATTGCCCGGCATCAAAGACGGTATGGCGCGTAAGTTGGCGAACCTGGGCATTTTTTGTATCGAAGATTTTCTGAAGCATTATCCGCGCCGATATGATGATTATCGCGCGCTAAAGCCGATTAATCAGCTTGAATATAACGAAGATGCCACGATTATTGGCCAGGTGTGGGAGACCCGCAAACGCCAGTCGCGCGGTAATCGGACGCTCATAACCACCATTTTAACTGATGGCACGGCGACCATCGAAGCGACCTGGTTTAACCAACCATGGTTAGAAAAAACGTTCAAACCCGGTATGGAATTGGTGTTAAGCGGTCGCGTTGAGCAATATCTGGGCCGGTTGACGTTCCAATCGCCGGAGTGGGAAGAGCTAGATAAAGATTTGGTTCATACCGGCCGATTGGTGCCGGTTTACCCATTGACGCAGGGCATCACTTCAAAGTGGCTGCGCAAGCAAATTCGAGGGGTGGTTAATTACTGGAGCCGGCGCTTACCCGATTATCTGCCGGACGACTCGCGCGAACGGCTGAATATGATGACGCTTGAGGAGGCATCGCGGCAAATTCATTTTCCGGATGATTGGGAAAAGCTGGAAGAAGCGCGTCGTCGGCTGGCATTTGATGAACTGTTGATGATTCAACTGGGTGTTCTGCGCCAGCGTATCGAATGGCGTGCTCAAGAAGGCCAGGCGTTGCCGGTTGCGCCGGATACGGTTGCCCGCATACTCGAGACGCTGCCGTTCCAATTGACCGGGGCGCAACGCCGGGCGCTCGATGAAATTGTAGCCGATGTGCAGACAACTGTGCCGATGAGCCGGCTGCTGCAAGGGGATGTGGGTTCCGGCAAAACTGTCGTCTCGCTCATCGCGATGGTGCTGGCTGTTTTAGATGGTGGTCAAGCCGCTATCTTGGCGCCTACGGAAATTCTGGCAGAGCAGCATTACAAAGGAATGGAGCGGTTACTGGCGGCGATAGGTGAGGCATTTGGTCGAACGGTCACCATTAAAATGCTAACCGGCAGCGTAACCGGCGCGCAAAGAAAGGCGCTGTTAGAAGAGTTGGCTCAGGGCCAGATCGATATTTTAGTTGGCACCCACGCCATTATTCAAGGTAACGTTGGATTCAAAGATTTGCGGCTGGCGGTTATCGATGAGCAGCATCGCTTTGGGGTAGAGCAGCGCAGTGCTTTGCGCGATAAAGGCTTCAATCCCCATATGTTGGTTATGACGGCTACGCCTATTCCGCGGACACTGGCCCTTACTCTGTATGGCGATCTGGATTTGTCAATTATCGATGAGATGCCGCCGGGACGGAAGCCGATTAAAACACGCTGGCTGACTCCCCAAGAACGGGAACGCGCTTATAGCTTCATTAAATCCCAAATTCAAAAGGGACGGCAGGCATTTATCATCTGCCCTTTGGTTGAGGAGAGCGAGAACAGCGAGGCCCGTTCGGCCATTGAAGAACATGGACGCTTGCAGAAACAGGTTTTCTTCCGGTTGAAGCTGGGCTTATTACATGGCCGCATGAAAAGCGCTGAAAAAGAAAAAGTCATGAAAGAGTTCAACGATCAAAAGAGCCAGATTTTGGTTTCGACATCGGTGGTTGAGGTTGGAATCGATGTGCCGAATGCATCGGTCATGCTGGTTGAAGGAGCTAATCGATTTGGGCTGGCCCAATTGCATCAATTTCGAGGCCGGGTAGGGCGCGGTGAGCACGATAGTTACTGTTTGCTGCTGGCCGACAAAGTGACTGATGAGGCCAAAGAGCGTCTACAGGCCGTAGAGCGCACTACCAACGGTTTCGAACTGGCCGAGTCAGACTTGAAGATGCGCGGACCGGGCGAATTCTTTGGAACGCGTCAAAGCGGTTTGCCGGATTTGAAACTGGTGCAGCTTACGGATGTAAAATTGTTGGAGTTGGCCCGTGAGGAAGCTCGAATTATCTTTGAGAAAGATGAAAATTTAGAGCAACCGCACCACAGGCTGCTGGCGCGACAAGTAGAAAATTTCTGGAATAACAAGAGTGATTTAAGCTAATGGCTGAGGCAATTTATCCTGCAACATTCGATCCTATTACTAATGGACATGTGGAAATCGCCGAACGTGCGGCGCGGCTCTTTGATCGGTTGGTGGTGGGCGTGTACGATAAACCGCTCAAGAATTGGCTCTTTTCAATAGAAGAGCGATTAGAAATGACGGGACAAGCCTTGGCTCATCTGGATAATGTTCAAATTGAGCGCTATGGTGGGTTAACGGTTAATTTTGCCCAAGAGAGAAACGCTACTTATATTGTGCGCGGCTTGCGGACTCTGTCTGATTTTGAGTGGGAATTGCAGCTGTCACAGGCAAACCACGGTTTAACACCGGAAATTGAAACCGTTTGCCTCTTGGCCAGCCAAAAGAACTCTTTTTTAAGCTCAAGTATTCTCAAAGAAATTGCGCTTAATGATGGTAAGATTGACCATCTGGCCCCGCCGGTGGTAGTTGCGGCTCTACGCCGTAAACTTGATGTTTAATGTGGTAGCGTTCAGCCTTTAGCTGTCAGCTATCAGCTTGCTTTAGATCATCTTTCGCAGTCCAAAACCGAATGGTGACGTGAGATAAAGCTGACTGCTGAAAGCGGATAGTTAAGCGTTTGCATTTAATTTGCTCGAATATAATGGGGCTATCCCCTTGGTACGACAGACTTTTAATGTAAGGTGGGCGTTATGGATATTCTTCACCTGATAGACCGGCTTGAAACATTAGTGACGGAAAGCTTTCATCTTCCGTTTACCTCAAATGTTATCATTCAGGAAGATGCCTTTCTGGATATTATCGATCAAATGCGGGTGACCATTCCGGAAGAAGTAAAACTAGCAAAACGCACCGAGGCTGAACGCGAGCGGCTTATGCTCCAAGCGCAAGAGGAAGCCAATCGGTTAGTGGATATGGCCCGTGAAAAGGCCAAAGCGTTAACGGAAGATCATGAGTTGATCACGTTTGCCCAACAGCGTGCTCAAGAAATTGAAGACGATGCGCGTCGTCAGGCCGAGGAAATTTTGGGCGATACCGATGAATATATTATCGATCAGCTTAGCGAACTTGAGGAACAGCTTATGAAAACGTTAACCACTGTTCGAAACGGTTTACACCATGTCCGCGCCACCCAACCCGATTTAGAACAGCCGCAGGTTGAGCCGTAAAGATAAGATGCTGTCTCGCAACGCTTAGGATAGGTTATTTTGAAGTTTATCCCTTTTGTTTTACAATATACGACTTGTGTGTCAATAAAACTATGTCTACTAAACACGATACATACGGGTTGCAATTCAATGTCTCCCAGTTACTTAAGGAACCAACCGGCGCAACCCGCCATTATGAAATCAATACGCAGCTATTTGGTCAACTCGATGATGATGTTGCCGTTGTCGCACCCCTAACGGGGCAAATGAAGTTCTTGCGAACCGGATCGGAAATTTTAGTTCAAGGTACTTTACAAACGATTATTGAAAAAAATTGCGGACGATGTTTAGAAGATTTTACGGCACCGATAGCCTTTGAGCTAGAAGAGCAGTTTTTTCCTACTATTGATGTCAATACCGGTATCGGTGTAGAGGCTCCTGAAGACGCCGATGAAGCCAATCGAATTGATGCCCAACATACGTTGGATTTAAGCGAAGTTGTTCGGCAAGCTCTGTTTATAGAAATCGAAAGCGTTCGCTACTGCAAGCCCGATTGTAAAGGCATCTGCTTGCAGTGTGGTCAAAACCTTAACCTGGCTCAGTGTGACTGTGTCGATGATGTCATCGACGCCCGGTGGGCCAGTTTATTGCAAAAATTAGAAACTGAAGAT
This sequence comes from Anaerolineae bacterium, assembly GCA_020433835.1. Next base: position 10,255 of record JAGRBY010000165.1, read on the forward strand.
AAACCGTAACGCGACTCGATAATCGCGATAGGTTAATACGGATTGTTACCGTAGGAAAGGATTACAGATCATGGGTGCATTACCAAAGCGAAAAGTTTCACGCGTTCGGCGCGACCGCCGGCGTGCACATTACTTACGCCTCGACTTACCGAAAATGGTGCATTGCCCAACCTGCAATGTGCTGCATTTATCACACCATGTATGTCGCAATTGTGGCACATACAACGGTGTTCAGGTAGTTGAAGTAAAAGTTGACACTCCAGCTACCAGCTAAATTTTAATCTTTAGAGGAGGAAGCGTAGCCGTGTCGGTGCCTCATAATTGGCGATACGGCTCTTGTTTTGCTTTATGACAGAGAATATTGCTTTTGTATTTCCTGGTCAAGGCTCTCAAGAAGTAGGTATGGGGGCCGCTCTGGCGGAAACCTCGGCTGCGGCGCGGGCTGTTTTTGAAAAAGCTGATGAAATTTTAGGTGTACCGTTAAGCCGCCTATGCTTTGAAGGCCCTGAAGAAGCGCTAAACGATACTTACAACACGCAACCTGCCTTATTTGTAACCAGCATCGCGGCTTTAGAAGCTCTGCGCGAGGCTGGTTATCAGGGCGAACCAAAATATGTAGCCGGCCACAGTTTAGGCGAGTATTCAGCCTATGTTGCAGCCGGCGTTTTGGGTTTTGAAGATGGCTTACGGTTGGTACGTGAGCGTGGTCGGCTTATGAAACAAGCCGGCGAGTTAAGTCCTGGCGGGATGGCGGCCATTTTAAAGCTGGATGATGATGCTGTGGCCAAAATTTGTCAACAGGTAACCGCTGAGGGCTACGGAACTTTACAGGTTGCCAATTATAACTCGCCCGGCCAGCTTGTTATTTCCGGCCATGAGAAAGCTGTCGACAAAGGGGTGGAACTGGCCTTGGCAGCCAAAGCCCGCCGTGCGGTTAAACTGCCGGTCAGTATCGCGGCCCATTCGGAATTGATGCGGGTTGTTGCCGACTCATTTCGAGAGGCTGTCGATCAGGCTCCGCTCAACTTGCCAGAAATGCCAATTATCGCTAACATTAGCGCTCAGCCTCTGGAATCGCTGGAGGCTATTCGGGAGGAAATGGAGGGCCAGTTAACGTCCTCCGTACGGTGGTCAGAATCTATCCAGTGGATGATTGGGCATGGAGTGGATACCTTTCTGGAAATCGGCTCCAAAGATGTCTTAAAGGGGCTTGTTCGCCGGATCGATAAGTCAGTCACGGCCAAAACCGTTGGTACCCCAGATGAAATAAAAGCACTTGTGTGACGCCTTATGTTTGATTTAACCAACAAAATTGCTGTTGTGACCGGCAGTTCGCGCGGAATTGGAGCCGGTATCGCCAAAATGCTGGCAGCGCAAGGCGCTAAGGTGGTTGTTAACCATCGCAACAGCGCCGATGAAGCCGAAGCAGTGGCGGCTGATATCAATGAGCGAGGTGGCGAAGCGATTGTTATCCAAGCTGATGTAAGCCAAAGTGGCGAAGCTCAGAATTTGATAAAATCGGCTATTGACACCTTTGGCCAAATTGATATACTTGTAAATAACGCTGGAACCACACGTGATAAATTGATTGTACAGTTGAAGGAGGAAGATTGGGACATTGTGCTCAATTCTAATCTTTCAAGCGTGTACCATTGCTCGAAGGCGGTTGTTCGGCCGATGATGAAAAAGCGGACCGGACGCATTATTAATATTACTTCTGTAGTGGGCTTAACGGGGCAGGCAGGCCAAACAAATTATGCGGCTTCGAAAGCCGGAATTATCGGCTTCACCAAGTCATTGGCTAAAGAAGTTGGCTCTCGTAATATTACGGTAAATGCCATTGCTCCCGGTTTTATTCCTACGGCACTTACAGAAGTTTTGCCGGAACAGCAAATGAAAGCTATCATTGAGACCACACCGGTTGGCCGCTTGGGTAGCATTGAGGATGTGGCTGTTACCACCCTGTTTTTGGCCTCTGATGAGGCGGCTTTTATTACCGGGCAAGTGCTGTCTGTTGATGGCGGGCTTGTAATGCAGTAGTCTAAAAGCGTGTTCGTGATTTTTATCAACACAGTATAACGTAACAGATGCGATTGTAATCGTATTTGGTATGAACATTTACATCAACCATACATGGCGCTCAACTAAATCCATAGCATTTTAGAGGAAAATGAATTATGAAAGTTCGACGACGTGCACGTGCAGCAGTATTGCAGGCCCTTTATGAGCTTGATTTTACGGACCATAATCCTAAAGCTGCCGTAGAGGCCCGATTCGAAGATAGGCCT